>JAIROC010000186.1 GCA_031257735.1 Bacteroidales bacterium
GTCATGACGTCTCTGTTGAACAAGATGATAGTTGACCCGGAAGAACGTGCAGAAATAGAAAAAGAAGAGGAAGCGTTACGTATTATCGACGACTTGTTCGGAAAGAAAAACAGAGAACAGAAAAAGGCGCTCGAAGAAACCGAGAAAGCGCTCGAAAAAGAAAGAAAAGCGCTCAAAAAAGAAAGAAAAGCGCTCAAAGAAGAAAGAAAAGCGCGTGAAGAAAAAGAAAAGGAACTCGAAAAAGAAAGAAAAGCGCGTGAAGAAAAAGAAAAAGAACTCGAGGAATTAAAACGTTCATTAAACATATCATAAAAAGGGAATTTTGCACTTGAAATTAAATATATCTGTTAATAAAATAGTTTTAGGTACCGTTCAGTTTGGATTAGATTATGGGATAAATAATCAGACGGGGAAAGTTGACCTGCAAGCGGTGGAGAAGATTCTGCAACATGCATGGAAATCGGGGATTAGTATATTGGATACTTCGTATGGATATGGTGAAAGCGAAATAATTATTGGACAAATAATAAAAAAGCATCATCTTGATTTTAAAATCATATCCAAATATCCACAGAATACGGGAAATGTCAAAAAAATATTTGAAGAATCATTATTACGCTTGCAAACTATTAAGTTGTATGGTTATTTAGTTCATCATTTCAGTGAATTTAAAAATAATCCTGCACTTTGGGATTATTTTGTAGAGTTGAAAATGAATGGGAGCATAGAGAAAGTAGGATTTTCTTTATACTCGCCAGTCGAGTTAGACTACTTGCTCGACAAGGATATTTTATTTGATATAGTTCAGTTTCCATATAACATTTTCGACAAACAATTTGCCCCATATATGACTGAACTAAAAAAGAGAAATATCGAAATACATGTCAGGTCAGTATTTCTGCAAGGACTGTTTTTTAGAAAAATTGAATCTTTAAGTCCATTCTTTTCCCCCTTAAAGCCGTATTTATCGTTACTGCAGACTTATTGTTTGCAACAAGGTGTTGATATAGAAGATGTAGCTTTACAATACGTTCTGCAAAATCCGTATATCGACAAGGTTTTGATTGGAGTCGACAGCATTGTGCAACTAAAAAAAAATATAAAAGCTACGACAAGCAACATTCGTGTTGTGGATATGAATGTTGTAGATTCAATTCTGGTAAAAGAAAAAGAATTGTTGAATCCTGTAAATTGGAAACAAATATGAATATATTGGAATTATTTTCTTTAAAAGACAAAATAGCCATTGTAACAGGAGGGTATGGATATTTGGGAAAATCCATGTCGGAAAGTTTGAACGAAGCCGGCGCTACAGTTATTGTTGCTGGTCGTTCTGAAGAAAAATTCTCAAATAACTTTCATGAAAAAGAAAATTATTTTTTTATACAAACCGACATTTCCGATACGGCAAGTATACATCAATGTTTTGCTACAGTAAAGCAAAAATTCGGGCATATTGATATTTTGCTAAACAACGCCGTATATTTGGATAGTGGAGGGAAAAAACCGGAAGATATAACCGATGAAGAATGGACTATTTGCGCGAATGGCGTTTCTGGTAGCGTATTCAGGTGTATTCGGGAAATTATTCCTTTCATGCGGGGACAGGGAGGTTCTATTATTAACGTATCGTCTATGTATGGAGTTGTATCTCCTGACTTCACTTTATATGAAGGTGAATGTTCTCCTTTTTTTAATCCTGTTAACTATGGGGCTGAAAAAGCTGGAGTTATACAAATGACTAAATATTTTGCCACTTATCTTATAAAAGATAAAATTAATGTTAATTGTATTTCGCCCGGAACATTCCCATCGCCCACAGTTCAGGAAAACAAAGAATTTATTGCACGTTTATCAAAAAAAAATCCCGCTTGCAGGATAGGAAAGCCGGAAGATTTAAAAGGTGTTGTTGTTTTCCTTGCCTCCAATGCATCCGATTATGTAGTAGGACAAAATATTATAGTAGATGGAGGATGGACAATATGGTAAAAGCAATTTGTATTGTTCAGGCTCGCCTCACATCTTCCAGATTGCCTGATAAAGTGCTAAAACTGTTGGGTCGCGAAGGTAAAACTATACTTGAACATGTTTACGACAGATTGTTATTATCGACAAATTTGGATAAAATTATCTTTGCTATACCCGATACGGAAAGTAATGATTATCTGTTTGATTTTTTGCAGCAAAAAGAAATTCCCACATTCCGTGGCAGTGAAGACAACGTTTTGTCAAGGTATTACGAGTGTGCAAAAAAGTACTCTCCACAAATAATTGTGAGGGCAACATGTGATAATCCTTTGGTAGATTGGACTCTTATAGATATGGCAATTCAAATGTTCATAAATAACACATGTGATTATGTTAATATGAAAGGATACCCTTTAGGGACAGGAACAGAAGTCTTTTCGTGGAAATCGTTACAAATTGTTTATAGTAAAGTCGAGGATAAATCTGATAAAGAACATGTAACTCCTTTTTTTTATAAAAATCCGGATATTTTCAGTATATCAACACTGCAAAATGTGGTTTATCAAACAAATAAGTATCGTCTGACTGTGGATACAGAGGAAGATTACGAATTAATGAAAATAATATATAATGAATTATATAACGGAACTCCTGTTTTCAATAAAAGCGTTATGGATTTTTTGGACAAACATCCCGAATTATTAAGTATCAACGATATGATTGAGCAAAAAAGTGCTGTGTCATAGTATGGAGACAAAGCAAAGCAAGATGAAGCATAAAATCATTTTCAGAGCAGACGCCGGGCAAAATATTGGATATGGGCATTTTATCCGCTCGTTGGCATTGGCAGACATGCTGAAAGATGATTTTGACGTCGCGTTTGCTACGGTAAATCCTACGGATTATCAGAGGAATGAGTTGTCAAATATTTGTCCCTGTGTAAGTTTGAGTCAGGAAACACATTTTGAAGATTTTCTTTCAATGTTGAAAGGCGATGAGATTGCAGTATTAGATAATTACTTTTTCACAACAGATTATCAGCGAGCTATAAAAGAAAAAGGTTGTAAGCTGGTCTGTATAGACGACATGCACGACAAACACTATGTGGCGGATATAGTAATAAATCATGGGATTGATAATCCGGCGCTTTTTTCTGTAGAGCCTTACACGCGTTTATGTTTGGGCCTGGAATGGGCATTGCTGCGCAAGCCGTTTATTGAAGCATCGATGAAAAAAAACGATAAAAAATGTCGGGATATAATAGAAAATGTTGTTATTTCGTTTGGAGGAGTAGATATATATAATATTACGGACATCTTAATTAAGATGTTGAACTCTACATACCGGATAAAAAAAATTGATGTGATAGTGGGGGAAAATTATCGGACGACTCTTGATAATTCATTGTTATATAATGTGTATATTCACAGTTCTATTTCTGCGCAAAAAGTAGCGGATATTTTCACAAATTGCGATTTGGCAATTCTTTCGGCAAGCACAGTTTGTTTGGAAGCATTGGCTTGTAACGCTACAGTAGCAGCAGGATATTATATTGACAATCAAAAAGAAATACACGAATATTTAAAGTCGAATAATTTTATTTACGGATTGGGAGAATTATTAAATCTGCGCACATTCAATATATATGATGTACGCTATATGTCAACAAATACATTGTCTTCGGTTTGCAGTAAAGTTAAATTTTATAACGAATATTTTAAATCATTAATTGGATGAACAAAAAAAGTACATCATTTTTCACTCTTGTATAATGGTATATGCAAAAAAACGAGCTATAATTTTCGACTTGGATGATACTTTGTATCCACAAATAGAATATACTCGACAATGTCTTTTATATTCGAGTAGCCTTATTGCAAAGATATCGAATCGTAATCAGAGTGAAATAGAACACATTCTAAATCATATATTAGAAAACAAAGGCATAGAATACCGGCACATATATAATGATTTATTCGAACAGATATCATTTGATGGAATGCCTTATCTTAAAGATATTTTAGCGAAATTCTGGCAATGTCAACCGATTTTACAACTTTACGAAAGCACTTATGATGTTTTAAATGAGTTAAAAGGGAAATTTATTTTGGCCTTATTGACTGATGGTTATGAGAAAACACAAGAATACAAAATAAACAATCTTCAAATAAGACATTTTTTTGATTCCATACTCATAACAGATTCTTTAGGAGTAAAAAACCGGAAACCATCGGTGATACCTTATAGTGTAATGCTAAATAACATTAACATACCAGCCTGTAATTGTATTTATGTAGGCAACGACCCAAATAAAGATTTTGTTGGGGCAAAACAATTAGGATTAAAAACAATTAGGATTAATCAAGGGGAGTATAAAGACATGAAAGTTTCCGAAAAGTTTAATTCGGAATTTATTATAAATAGCATATCGGAATTAATTAATTGTATAAAAAATAGAATATGGACAGATATTTGATTATCGTAGGCGGTGGAATTTTACAAATTCCTGCTGTTAATGAAGCCCATAAAATGGGCTTAAAAGTAGTGGTTTTAGATAAATCGTTGCAAGCTCCTGCAATGACTGATGCTGATGAAAAAGCGCTTATATCTACAAAAGACATTGACGCCGCAGTAAACTATGCCAAGGAATTTGCCGAGACACATCATGTTGTCGGAGCTTATACGCAAGGAACAGACGTTGAACTAACGGTTGCTTGTATTGCAAAAGAATTAGGGCTTCCAGGGATAGATGTTCAAAGTGCAAGGGATTGTAATAATAAGATTGAGATGCGTAAGCGCCTTGCAAAATATAATATTCCCGGTCCTAGATTTGATTTTGCCGATAATTATGAACAAGCGCAACAAAAAGCGGAAAAACTTGGTTATCCCTTAGTTGTAAAAAGTACGGATAACAGTGGGTCGCGTGGAATCAGAATCCTTAATAATGAAAACATGCTTAAACAAGCTTGTGAAGAAGCTCTAAAATATAGTTTTTACGACAAACGGATTTTATTGGAAGAATATTTAGAGGGTGAAGAATATAGTGTTGACACAATTGTTTATAATGGAATTGTATATCCTTGTGGAATTTCTGACCGAGAATTTGATTATTCAAAAGAATTTGCAGTGCAAACAGGGTCGGTAACGCCATCAAGACTACCGGAAAAAATACAGAATGAAATGTATTGTCTAATGTCACAGGCAGCTAAAGCAATGGGTATAAATAAAGGCGCTTTTAAAGGCGATTTAATTCTGTGTGATAATAAACCAAAAATATTAGAAATTACAGCAAGATTATCAGGAGGATTCGACTCTCAGTATAGAAAACCATATTCTTTTGGAATAAATCTAATCAAAGCAACCATAGATATTGCCATCGGAAACAATCTTGATTTCAGAGATATTGTTCCCAAATGGATCAAGTATTCAAAAACAACATCTCCTTTTCCTAAAGCTGGTAAAATTACTAAAATATCCGGAGTTGATACGATTAAAAACATCAAAGGTGTGCGAAATGTGTTTATGCTTATTAAAGAAGGCGATATAGTGGAAGATTATAAACATTGTGTTAATAGAGTAGGCTACATAATTTTAAGCGCTGACTCTTACGAAGAATTAAAACAAATAGAAAAACAAACAATAGAAACATTAGAAATTATAACGAATGATGAATAAGAAAATAGCAATTACAATCGGAGATCCATCAGGTATAGGTTCTGAAATAATAGCAAAAGCTTTATCTGACAATATAGACCAATCTTTTCATTATATAGTAGTTGGTTCTGAAAAAGTGATGTTGGAAGGTATTAGGATTGCAAAGGCAAACTTAAATACTAACAAGATATATTCTATAGATCAGTCTATTGATAAATATGGCACAATAAATGTACTTGAAGTTTTCGATGATTTTGATATTCGAAAATTAGAATACGGTAAAATTCAAACTCAATCAGGGCTTTTGGCTGGTAAGAGTATAGAAAAAGCTATCGCTTTAGCTGTGAATGGAGAAGTTGATGCTGTGGTTACAGCGCCTATAAATAAAGAATCATTTAAATTAGCAGGTTATCCTTATCCGGGACATACCGAAATGTTTGCTGATTTAACGCATACAAAAGATTATTCCATGATTTTAATGCATGGGAATTTACGTGTTGCCCATGTGACTACCCATGTATCAATGGAAAATGCTGTAAAAATGATTGTAAAAGAACGAGTTTTGAAAACAATTAAAGTTGCAAACAATGCATGTATAAACTTAGGTATAGAAAAACCTGTAATAGCTGTGCTCGGATTAAATCCTCATGCTGGGGAAAACGGTTTATTCGGCAGACAAGAAATAGAAGAAATATTACCAGCTATTAATGAGGCGCAAAACATAGGCATTAATGCTATTGGACCATTGCCTGGCGATACGGCTTTTCCTAAAGCGCTTTCAGGAATGTATGATTGCATGGTTGTCATGTATCATGATCAAGGGCATATTCCGGTAAAACTATTAGGATTTTCTCTAAATAAAAACGGTATATGGGAAGAAGTAAAGGGCGTTAATATATCTTTTGGAATGCCAATTATTAGAGTCTCAGTAGATCATGGAACTGCTTTTGGCAAAGCAGGTAAAGGCACTGCAAATGCAAGTAGTTTGCTAAATGCCATTGAAGTAGCTATATTGTTAATTAATAATAAAAAAGATTGAAATAATTTCTCTCGTCCTGCCGAATTTGCAATTCGGCAGTAAGAATAATATTTGAAAGCAGGATTTGTCGTTACTTGCATTGGAGACAAGGGTCCATTTACATACAAGAAAAGCCGTATCGGAAATGCTTTGCCTGATAGAATCGTAGAATTATTATTAGTTAGAACAAACTGAAACAACATATCATATTGTAGATTTAATTTGCCTGTCGGGTCGCTCATGCGTACCATGTATGATAGAGAATAATGATTATTATATCAACACAATGCCTTTTTGTGAGCCGCAATTGGGTAAAAGAGACTTACCTTTTAAAACATTAAAAAATTATTGAGATTTTCAAACAAGTTTTTGATACAGAAGTTAACGAACAAAGTTCTCAACAAGACATTGAAAAATGGGATTCGCTTGGACATTTGAATCTTATTGTGGCATTGGAGGAAGAGTTTGATGTTTTGTTTGAACCGGAAGAGATTGCAGAGATGACTTCCGTGCAGAAAATTATCAGTAAAATAGAAGCGCATTTGAAATAAAAACATTGATAACCTCAGATTCTCCACAGAACCTGACATTATGTTCGGCATAATTGAAATTTTGGTGTATGACGCAAGCACAACTTCAAAATATCATTAAAAGCGGCGAGGACATTTCCGTTGAATTTAAGAAATGCCCGACCGAGTTGAATCATTCCGTATTTGAAACGGTGTGTTCCTTTCTTAATCGTACAGGAGGGCATCTGATTTTGGGCGTCGCCGATGACGGAAATATAACCGGTGTAAATGTCAATTGCATT
>JAIROC010000251.1 GCA_031257735.1 Bacteroidales bacterium
AATGACATTATGAAAGCGTAATTATTCAACATGTCGATCCTGCCTGTTTTCAAAATGTATCAACTCATAATGACGAATATACGAAACGTTTGATAGTTTTCGGACAGACACTAATTACTTAACTCTCTGCTTCTCTATACACTATAAATACTGTTGCAAGAAATGCAGGATATTATTTTCTACACGTTTCAAGACAGTTGTGGTATTTTCTTTAACAAATTTTTCTCCTGTAATATGTTCGTAGAGTTCGATGTATCGGTTAGAAATATTTTCTACGATTTCGTTTGTCATTTCGGGAGGTTGTTGTCCTGTTTTTCCTTGAAACCCATTTTCCATTAACCATTCTCTAACAAATTCTTTTGATAATTGACGTTGAGGTTCATCATTATCGAAACGTTTCTGATAACCGTCAGCATAAAAATAGCGGGAAGAGTCAGGGGTATGGATTTCATCAATTAGATAAATTTTTTCATCTTTTTTTCCGAACTCGTATTTAGTATCTACCAAAATAAGTCCTCTTTTTGCGGCAATTTCCGATCCTCGTTGAAAGAGACGATACGTATATTTTTCCAGAAGCGCATAGTCTTCAGGCGAAACAATTCCTTTTTTCAGAATATCTTCTTTTGAAATATCTTCGTCATGCCCTTCTATTGCTTTTGTTGTTGGTGTGATAAGTGGTTGTTCAAAGCGTTGATGTTCTTTCATTCCGTCGGGAATAGTAATTCCACAAATATTTCGTTTTCCGCTTTTGTAGGTACGCCACGAACTTCCCGTAAGATATCCCCTTATAATCATTTCAATGGCAAAAGGCTCACATTTATGTCCTATGGTAACCATAGGATCGGGAGATACTATTTTCCAATTGGGACAAATATCGGATGTTAAATCCAAAAAACGAGAAGCAATTTGATTTAATACCTGTCCTTTATAAGGTATAGCTCTGGGTAAGACAACATCAAAGGCAGAAATTCTGTCCGTAGCAATCATCACCAATAAATCATTATTTACACTGTAAACATCCCTTACTTTGCCTCTGTAAAAATTAGTTACATTGAGTAACTTGAAGTTTGTTTCTGAAATAACATTTTCCATATTTCCTGTTCTGTCGTTATTTTCTATTTCTTTAGTATCCATCCTTTTATTCCGTTTTGAATTTGATTTTCTGCTTCTGTCTTTGTATAAGGTCCAATTCCTATCAAATATAAACTTGACGTTTTCCCTTTACCCAAATCAAGAGCATTGGTATATTCTTTTTGTTTTTGTTTCAGGAATGTCTGTGCATTTTCTTTGCTTTGAAAACTACCCAAAACGACATAATAATTTTCTGCAGGGACAATTGTTTGTTTTCGTTCTACAGGAGAAGTTACCGCTGTTTTATCCTCTGTCACACTTTTTGTATTTTCTTTTGTTGGAGAGGCCGGAGAGGATTTGTCATTGGGCTGTGTTGTTTTTTCATCTAATCCCTGTGTATCTTTTATTTGTTGTGGCGTTATCTTGTGTTTACATGTAATCAGGTGCAGTTGTTCTGCATAAGTTTCCACAAATTCGGGATACATAAAATAGGTAATTCCTATCCCTAAAGCCGTACAAAGCAGCAAAAACAAAACAACAAGTAAAAGAGTACGTCCCGGCTTACGCTTTTTTATATTTTTATTTCCAAATCCGATAATTGGTTCATCAAGGACATCATCTTCGGTATCTTCATTGTCGGGCGTATCAAATTCCGATATATCCGTATTTGTTTCTTGATTAGATTTTGATTCAACAGGTGGAGAAATAGTAAATTCTTCCAACCCAAACGAATCGGGAGAAATATCAGTATCCAATAAAGGAGTAAATTCGATTTTTCCCATCGCATTGATAAAAAACTTTCCAAGAGTAGACAAAGGATATTCTTTTTTCGATGCTATTGTATTTTTAAGGTTATTAACCCATTCCATGATACGATTATTGGCTGTGTCAATTGAGATATTTTCTTTTGGAGCGATAAAGATTGCCAATTCATTTGTATCCGTAATCGAATTTTCCGTAAAGACGACATATTTTCCAGGTATTGTAAATGTATGTAGAATAGGGTGTATTTCTGCAGGTTTATATACTGTTTCAAAAACGCCCAAGTTATTTACCTGTATTTTCTCATACTGCAAAAGATATTCTTTAATGTATTTATCCATAATTCAATTCAAATTAAATTCGACACCATGATTTCGTATATATGATAATGCTTTTTCGACATCTTCTATCGTATCTATTCCGACAGTATCTTCGTATTGTGTTATATATGTTTGTATTTTATATCCAGACTGCAACCAGCGTAACTGTTCTAATGATTCTGCTTTTTCCAGAGGGGATACAGGTAATTTTACAATTTCATTCAGTGTTTCTGCACGGTATGCATAAATGCCGATATGTTTGTAAAAAGAAATATCTCCAAAAGCAACATCGCGCATAAACGGAATTACCGAACGACTAAAATACAGCGCTTCTCCTCTGTCGGACAATACAACTTTAACTACATTAGGATTATGCAAACTGTTTTCTGTATGTAATTCTTTGACTACTGTCGCTATTTGCGTATGAGGATTGTCAAAGCAACTGATTAATTCTTCTATTTGTTGTGGTTGAATAAATGGCTCATCTCCCTGTATATTTACGACAATTGTATTTTTTATATCCAACTTCAATTGTTCCAAAGCGTCTGCGCATCTGTCTGTTCCTGAAGAATGTGTAAGGGATGTCATCAATACTTTTCCGCCTGCGGATTGTATTGTTTGATAAATCCGCTTATCATCGGTAGCCACAACAACATCTGTCAATTGTTTTACTTTGGATACCTGTTCATAAGTACGAACAATCATCGCTTTTCCTGCCAAGTCAACAAGTGGCTTACCCGGAAAACGAACAGATTGATAACGTGCAGGAATAATACCAACAATATTCATTCTGATATTGAATTATCATTTAAACAAACCATAAAGTTCTGCATTAATTTTGTCGATAACATATCCCATATCATCGCTGCTTTCTGCAAATTTTCTCTCATCAGCATTTATAACGAGCATTTTTCCTTTTCTATAGGAATCTGCCCATTTATTATATCTATTGTTTAGATTTTCGAGATAATCCAAACGTATACCTGTTTCGTATTTTCGTCCTCTTTTTTGAATTTGAGAAACCAATGTCGGGATACTTGCCTTTATGTAAATTAACAGATTAGGAGCCGCTATGAATGAATTCATCAATTCAAAAAGAGAAATATAATTTTCATAATCACGAGTTGCCATTAGTCCCATATCGTGCAGATTTGGGGCAAAGATATAAGCATCCTCATAAATAGTTCTATCCTGAACAATTGTTTTTTTCTTTTTTTGAATTTCAATAATCTGACGACATCTCAAATTTAAAAAGAACACCTGTATATTAAACGACCATCTCTGCATATCATCGTAGAAACTAGTCAAATAGGGATTATTATCTGTATTTTCATACGCTGGCGTCCAATTAAAATGTTTAGCCAACAATTTCGTTAAGGTGGTTTTCCCTGAACCGATATTTCCTGCTATTGCAATGTGCATTTCTTTCTTTTATTATTTATGACAAACTATATTTATTGCTAACATAAATAGATATGTTGTACAAACAACCTCATATTGAAAAAGTAACAGTTATTTATTACCGTTTATACCTTTATATTATTTAGTCATGCAAAAGTACAAAAATAAAATCAAAGGAACATTCTTTATCGCTTAAATTTTTATCAATCTTCCGACAGTTTTTTATATTACACTGAAAATCATTTCATTTTTTACAGAGACCGATTAAATTATTGAGTTATGAGTTAAATGAATTTGTGAGTTTTCGGACAAACACTAAATAGAGTCTGTCTATAAAGTATAAAAAAGTAATCATCAACGCCGTCCAAACAACGCCGTCATTGCGAGCGCAGCGAAGCAATCCCTAACCAAAGAACGCATTGATTGTCAGGGATTGCTTCAGTCGTGCCTCCTTCGCAATGACGATCTCTGTTGTTACGAAAATACTTTTCACACAGCCTCTTTCGTGCGTCAGCCTAATTCATAATTAGCTGCGCTGCTCTCCGCTTTGCTTCGGGTCATAATTAGCTACGCTGCTCTCCGCTTCGCTTCGGGTCATAATTCATAATTATACTTTATAGACAGACACTATATAATAATCAATCTTATTTTACGATATATCAACTGTTGTAATATTTATCAAAGAGATAATATTGCTGTCAAATTAATACAGAATAATATGAGAAAGAATATTTTTTTGGTTATCATCATGTTGATTTGCTTTGTGTACGGGTGCAAAAGCGAACATGAAAAATTGAAAATAAAACTCGTAAACGTCATCACTTCCTATATGGAACAAACTATTGACGGATTTAAGGTAGATAGCGTTTTCATTATGGGAATTGATAGCTTGACCGACTTAGATTTTGCTTATTTCCAGAAGGTCGTATTGGAAACACAAGAAGAACATCTATATAACAATCCCTTGTTATATACAAATACTGTGAGTGATGAGGAATTTGATGAACAGAAAAAATTGCAACTGCAATTACAAAACATTCAACATTCTATTTTTCGCTGTGACAGTATTCTCATAGATGAACGAACCGATACGCTATCTGTACAATATCTTTTTGTCGGCACAATTGTTTATGGAAAAGATAAACAAGATAAAATTCAAATCCAAGAGATAGGCTTTCCTGTCAATAAACACTTTGAAGTAGTGGAGATTAATATATTCAACTAAGTGTTTTTTCTGTATTCAATCTGTGTCAAAACAAGGTCGCTAAAAAAAATAATGCAGGAAAGTAGTATTCGTATTGGAAAAATGTGTACCTTTGCAGTCCAAATATAAAATTATTTCATTAAACACTAAATTAAATAATATCAGTAATATGATGAAACAATACGAAGCCGTTTTCATTATGACTCCCGTTTTGTCTGAAGACCAGATGAAGGAAACGGTAAATAAGTTTGAGCAATATATGCTCGATAAAGGATGTGAAATCATCCATCAGGAGAATTGGGGCATGAGAAAATTAGCATACCCTATTATGAAGAAATCTTCAGGATTTTATCATTTGTTTGAGTTTAAAGCGGATGGTCAGTTTATTAAAGATTTTGAAATTCAACTTAAACGTGATGAAAGAATTATTCGTTTTTTGACAGTGGCATTGGATAAACATGCTATTGAGTACAGTAAAAAACGTCGAGAGTTGAGAAACAGTAAAAATAACGAAGAAAAATAAAGGATATGGCACAAACAAATTCAGATATAAGATATTTGACACCAATCTCGGTGGACGTTAAAAAAAAGAAGTATTGCCGGTTTAAAAAATTAGGCATTAAGTATATCGATTATAAAGACCCTCAGTTTTTATTTCGTTTTGTAAATGACCAGGGAAAAATTTTGCCAAGACGTTTGACAGGAACTTCTTTGAAATTTCAAAAAAGAGTTGCACAAGCAGTTAAAAGAGCACGCCATATTGCAATCATGCCGTATGTTGGGGATAATTTAAAGGATACTAAATAAAAGGAGGAAAAATTATGGATGTAATATTGAAAGAAGATGTATTAAATCTTGGATTTGAAAATGACATTGTTCCTGTGAAAAACGGATACGCAAGAAATTATCTGTTTCCAAAACGTTTAGCAATCCCTGCTACGGAATCCAATCGGAAAATACTTGCCGAAACAATCAAACAACGTACACGTAAGTTGGAACGTTTGAAAACTGATGCCGAAGCAATCGCTAATAGATTAAATAACATTACTGTTCGAATTAAAGTGAAATCATCGGAAGAAGGAACAGTATATGGTTCAGTAACCAATATTCATATTGCGGAGGCTTTAAAAGAACAATTCGATATAGAAATAGATCGCCGAAAAATCAATATCGGAAGCCGAAATATTAAAGAGCTAGGACAATACAAGGTTACAGTTCCCTTACAAAAAGAAGTTACCGCTGAATTTGTAGTGGATGTAATCGCAGAATAAGAATTTTAGATAGATTTATTTTGAAGTAAAAGTTGTCTATCATGTATAGAGACTTTTACTTTTTTTTGTTTTATCCTGCTAAAAGAGAGAGAAAAATAATATGTTGAACATTGCATTTTTTGGTCCGCCGGGTTCCGGTAAAGGAACTCAATCCAAGTTGTTGCTGGAGAAATATGAGCTGGAATATATTTCTACAGGAGAAATGTTACGGGATCAAATTTTCAGGCAAACATCATTGGGCGTAACTGCTAAAGATGTGATAGAAAAAGGACAACTAGTTCCTGATGAATTGGTCGTGCAATTATTGGAAGACCATTTATCCACAAACAGTGATGCAAATGGATTTTTGTTTGACGGTTTTCCACGCACTTTGGTTCAAGCCTATATATTGGAAGGGCTACTGTTAAAATTGAATGCGTCCTTAACCTGCATGATCAGTTTGGATGTGCATCAGAAAGAATTGACAAGAAGATTATTGGAAAGAGCAACAATACAAGGTCGATCAGATGATATTGAACATGTAATTATGGAGCGGTTCAAAGAATATGCAAGTAAAACCGTACCTGTCGTTGAATTTTACGAAAGCAGAGGTATGTATTTCTCTATCGACGGACTCGGAACAACGCAAGAAGTATTTGAAAGAGTAGAAAATGTTATTGACAGTGTTGTAAAAGAATCGTCGCAGAACGTAGTCTTAATTGGTCGTCCGGGGTCAGGTAAAGGAACACAAGGAGAAATCTTCGCTCAAAAACATAACTTTCATTACATTTCGACAGGGGAATTATTGTTAAGTGAAATATCAGGAACAACAGATATTGGTAAAAATATCAAGACACTTTATGAAAGTGGAACCAGCGTAGCTGATGAAACTATTATCAAAATGGTTGAAACTGAAATGTCCCGAATACATGGGAATAGAGGATTTATTTTCAAGGGCTTTCCCCGTACGCTGGTGCAAACATATATTTTAGAAGGGATGCTTCGTCGATTAAATACATCTGTTTCTTTGGTTGTTTATTTGGATGTTCCCATGTTGGAATGTTTCAAACGTTTGTCGCGAAGGTCGCAAACATCTGATGCACGACCATACGATAAATCTACTGACTTGATAATAGGTCGAATGGAAGAATTTGAGACAAAGATTAACGCAGTTGTAAAATATTTTAAAAAGCAAAACAAACTTGTTCGGGTGAGTGGTATAGGTACGCCAGAAGAAGTTGCCGCCCGTCTGGATGAAATATTGGTACGCTCCTTAAAAAAGACACGCAGATTGTAAAAAGATTTTCAAATGAATAATGAAAACTTTATTGATTATGTGAAGATTTTTTTTCGTTCGGGGAAAGGCGGAAGTGGTTCGGCGCATTTAGCGCGAAGCGCTCAAACACCGAAAGGTGGTCCCGACGGAGGTGATGGCGGTAGAGGTGGTAATGTTATTTTGCGCGGGAATGCTCAATTGTGGACGCTGTTACATTTGAGATATACCAAACATATCTTCGCCGGAAACGGAGAAAGTGGCGGAAAAAATCAATGTTTTGGGAAGGACGGTCAGGATGTTTATGTGGATGTTCCTTTGGGTACTGTCGTAAAAAATACGGAAACTTTTGAACAGGAAACAGAGATACTTTATGATAAACAGGAAATAGTATTGCTTAAAGGTGGACGTGGAGGCTTGGGAAATGTTCATTTTAAATCCGCTACACGGCAAACACCCCGATTTTGCCAGCCAGGAGAACCGGGCGTGGAAGAATGGAAAATTATAGAACTGAAAATATTGGCAGATGTAGGTTTGGTAGGATTTCCTAATGCTGGAAAGTCTACTTTTATTTCTGCTGTTTCTAACGCACGTCCCAAAATAGCAAACTATCCCTTTACTACTCTGAAACCTAATCTGGGAATGGTTTCTTATCGTGATAATCATTCGTTTGTGGTGGCAGATATTCCGGGTATTATTGAAGGCGCTTCTCAAGGAAAAGGTTTGGGATTACGTTTTTTACGACATATCGAACGAAATGCCGTTTTGTTGTTTATCATTCCCGTCGATTCGGAAAATATCGAAAAAGAATATCACATATTGTTAGACGAATTAAATAAATACAACCCCGAATTGTTGGATAAAAAACGAATGATAGCAATTTCTAAATGCGACCTCCTCCCCCCTGATGACTTGGATAAAATCCGTAGAAAATTGAATTTGAATACTACTACCGTATTTATCTCTGCTCATACCAACATGGGAATTATACGCCTCAAAGATGAACTGTGGAAACTGCTACAATGAGTTATGGGTTATGAGTTAGGCTGA
>JAIROC010000265.1 GCA_031257735.1 Bacteroidales bacterium
TAAAACCACGCCTGCGTAACGGCTAAAAACGCCACCGGAAGGCCGGCCAATACAGCAAGGCCTACCACAATCATTTTAATATTTCGTTTCATGCAGTGTTTTCCATGAAATTTTTTACACATTAAATTCATTTCCTTTTCCTAAGTTGCATTTTTCACATTTTGTTTCGAGATTTTCTGGTATTGTCTCTCCACCTTTTGACCAAGGTATAATATGATCAACGTGTAATACAACATTTAAATTTTTTAATGGACTTCTTCCACAAGTTTTACATGTAAAGCCATCTCGCATTAATATTGTAAACCGCATCCTAAACGATATCTCTCTTTTTGTCTTGTGTTTAAATAATACTTTCTTATTATAATTTTTGTTATCTATTTTATTTTCATCTTTATTGTCATTATCAACATATTCAATAAATTTTTTTAAAGCATTTACAAAACCACCAAACCTCCTACCATATGTTCCGACAGAATATTTTGAAAATGGTTTCTTAATTTCATCATATTTTGGCTGTCGTCCCAATGAAATCCATATACTTCCTATGTTCTTAAACAAATCATCATCTGAAATATTTATTTCACTTCTACTGGGGTCAAGTCCAGCCAACTCTAATACCTTAAACCATGATTTAAATCTTCTTTGTAATGTACAGGCATTAAAAGTGCCATTTTCATTGTACTCATTGATTGTTATAGTATTCTTCTGTAGTTTTCTCGAAACAGTTTTAATATCTTCTATCAAATCAACATCTGGTGTGTTTCTATGATATTCTTCAAATTTAAATTCCATTTATAAGATTCTTTTTTTATTAATAATTTTTTACATAATAATATTTCAACGTAACAGTTTACGGCTTTCCACTTCCTGCAGGACGCTCATTTGCTGAATGGCGATTTGATTCAGTTTTATCAGACGTTCCCGTTGCGGAAGTCCTTCGTTGATAAGTACGGCGTTGATGTTTTCCATGTTCGACAGGCAAATCAGCTCGTTGATAGTGGCATAATCGCGGATATTGCCTTTCAGGTCGGGGTTTGCATCGCGCCATGCGGCGGCGGTTACGCCGAAGAGCGCCATGTTCAGCACGTCGGCTTCGCCGGCGTAGATAATTGACACTTGTTGCGGGGTCAGTTCCAGCGGAACGAGGCGACGTTTGATGGCGTCGGTGTGGATGTGGTAGTTGATTTTCGCCAGTTCCCGTTTTGCCGACCAACCCAACGCTTTTTGTTCTTCTTCCTTGAGACGCTGAAATTCTTTGAGAAAATACAACTTAAACTCTATTGATATCCATGAGGCAAACTCTAATGCAATATCTTTATGAGCATACGTTCCACCATACCGTCCCGATTTAGAAACAATTCCTATAGCATTTGTCGCTTCAATCCATTTTTTTGGGGTCATTACAAAGCTGTTTAATCCTGCTTCTTTTCTAAACCCGTCAAATTCGACGGGTTTAAAATTTGGGTTGTGCAAATACTCCCAAATGCCCAACAATTCTATGGTATTTCTGTTTCTCAGCCAATTTTTTATTACATCGTCTGTATGTTCGGCGTTTTTATACCGTGCAAGGTCGGTAATGCAAACATAATCCTCATTATTATATTGAATAATGGTCAAGTCCGTATCTTTTACATTTATCTTTGCCATTTTAATATTTTGTTATATTGTTAATTTCTGGTGCAAAGGTAGCAAAATTTTTTTTATCACAATATTTCAACCTAGCAGCTTCTGGCTTTCCACTTCCTGCAGGACGCTCATTTGTCTGAGTGGTGATTTAATAGTCATTGCCGTCTTTTTGATTAGTGATTTTATCGAACCAAAAATAATTTGTCATCTTAACAAACTCTTTTCTATGGGTTATTTTTTGTTCGATTTTCCGTTTTGTTTTTCTGCTGATTTTGCCTGTCAAAGCCAGTTCCGTACCTGCTTTTTTCATGTTGTCTAATATTTCCGTCTGCTGTTTATAGACGAACGGATTGTTGAACAAAAACATTGCCCCCGGACGGTAAACGGTTTCTATCAGCGGGATATGAAAATTATGCGCAATCGCCCTGAAATGCGTTTCCAAAGCTTTGAACTGTGTTTTCTCCTGAAATCCGCAGATAGAGAGTAGCGTCATCGTCTGGTTTTTCCTGTCGATACGGCGGGGATGCCTCATCTTTTTTGCGTCGCTGCAAATGTACGGATAGACCCTGCGAACCGACCGGTCAAAATAATTCTTCAATATAGACGGCATCCCGTCTACGTACAGAGGAAGCGCATAAACAATCATATCCGCATGATTGACCTTTTCAAAAAGTTCGTAAAAATCATCTTTCCCGTCAAATACGCATCCGTTTTCCTTTATCCAGCAACGCCAGCAACCTGTACAGGTTTTTATTCGCAAGTTCGCGAGACAAATATCTTCCACATTTGCCCCTGCCTCAATTATACCTTCTGCAAAACGCGAGACAAACTGTCCGGTATATCCGTTATCCGAACGGGGGGAAGCGTTTATAATGATTACGGACTGAGGAGTTTTACGGTGTTTCGGGGCATTTTTCTCAAAACCGGAATAAGGGTCGTCTTTATCTTTGATATTTACATTGAAATCCAGTTTTGGCAACGTCTTGAAAAACGAAGTTTGCCCCGTGAATTTTAATTTTCGAGTAATCGTCCCCCAAACAGGGTTCAATTTCCCTGACGACAAATCAAGCCAGTGAAAAAAATCGCACCGCAAGGTTACAGTCGGATTATCAGCCGTCCCGACGCAAAATTCCAGATGATTTTCGTCCGCTTTTACATAACATATCCATTCCTGATTTTTATGAGAAAAGTAAAATTGAAGGATTCCCACTCCTTTATTTTTGTGAGCCGGATATTGCGCATCAAGAATTTCGACCATTGATTGCATAATCCCGTAAGGCGATTTTAATTCTTTCGGCGACATTGTTTTTCTATTTCAGGGTTATACGGACGGTCAAATTGTTATTAAAATCGAAAAGGCTTTCTTTATAATCCGGTTTATTGGCTTTATTGCTGAACCCGTATTTTTCTTTCGGGATACCGAAGACATTTTTATCCAACTGTCCATTTTTATTTATGTCCTGATATACCGAAACAGCATACTTCCCTTTGGGTAAACTGGTAAATGTGACCACCATGATAGTATCGGTGATTTGAACTTTGTATCCCTTATAATAAACGTCGGGAAAACCTGTTCCGCTATTGAATACGCCAACCATCAGATTTCCGGAAACCGGCTTAATGTTATGTATTCTAATCGTCAGCGTTTGGGCATATAACGAAGCGACACCTGCAAAACAGAACAATAACAGTAATAATGTAATTCTTTTATTCATCATTTTTCTTACGATTTTATTGCGTGCAAAGATAGCATAATTTTTTATCACAATGTTTTTAACGTAACAGTTTCTGGCTTTCCATTTGTCTGAACTTTGATTTAGGGTCACCAGCAAAACCTTGTGTTCTGGCATAGATATTAGATAGTGTCTGTCCGGAAACTCATAAATTCATTTCTTCAATGTATAATTGTAATCAGAGAATAACGGTAAAGGGCTGAAAGCCCGGAATCAATAGCACAGAGCAACGCCCTGTGTAACGTAAACGACTAAAAACTAAGTCCTGAAAGGGCGTAATCAATGACCTGAACAAACAACGCCGTCATTGCGGGCTTGACCCGCAACCCCCTGCCAAGTTAGGAGTTCTGAAATTGAGCATTGAAAATGTTTGATGTCATCTTTTTTCTATGCATTGTATAATAAAAAAATGTTACCTTTGCACATCGAATTGAAATAAAATAAATATAAAACAGAGATGAGAAATTATTTAGATCCAAAACATGATTTACTGTTTAAACGTATTTTCGGGAAACATTCTGATTTGCTAAAAAGTTTGCTTAATGCGTTGCTCCCTCTTGAAGAAAAACAATACATAACAAATATTGAATATTTCCCTGATGAAATTAAAGAAAATCTTCCCACAGGTAAAAGTCTTGATGTAACGGCTTTTTGTGAGGATAATCGACAAGAGAAATTTATTGTAACAACGCAAATGTACAGGAATACATCCTTTCAAAACCAACTCTTGTTTAACGTGACTAACAGTTATGTCAGGCAGTATAAACTCAATGGAAATTATCACCTTTTTCCTGTCTATGGTTTAGGGTTTATTAATACTATTTTCAATGATAAAAACAAAGAATATTATCATCATTATTGTCTGTGTGATTGTTCAGATGGCGGCGCTGCGAAAGGGATGAACGATATGGAATTTGTAATGATAGAATTACCAAAATTTACCGCTGCAAGTATTCCCAATAATCAGAAAATTGCTTTGTGGTTGCGTTTTCTTAGAGATGTAGAAGAAAATAAAAACATTCCATTAGACCTTTGGGATGATGACGATATTCGTCAAGCAATAGAATTATGCGATGTAAATAAATTTACAGATGAAGAAATATACAACTACAAAAAATATCAGGAGATAATTCATACGAAAAACGCTACTCCTGATACAGAATAAAATAACTGTACAAGAACTGTCCAAATAATAAGGATATTTTTTGTTTTATATCGCTGTGCAAGGAAAAATGAATAACCATATAGTAACATTAACAACTGATTGGGGTAACGCCGACAATTATACGGCAATATTTAAAGCACATTTATATCGCGAATATCAGCATATAAATATTGTTGATGTTACGCATGAAGTAAAGAAGAATACAATTCAAAACGCTGCATTCCTGGTAAAAACCATGTATCATTATTTCCCTGAAAAGACTATTCATGTGATTGATGTAAACTTTTTGTCGCCGTATAATGAACCGAAATACCGAGAAACCCTGAAAAAAGGACAATCTTCCGACTTGCTCAATTTTACTCATTATCTTGCTTTCTGTTATGATGAACATTATTTTCTGTGTGAGAATAATGGGATTATTTCTTTGTTATGCAATATTGATGCTATCACGGAGATAGTAAAAATTCTTCCCTGTGAAACATTTGAGCATTTTTATACCTTTAAAGCCATTCCTTATTGGGTAAAAGCTGTTGCAAGTCTGGCAAAAGAAAATCCCTTGAGTTCAATAGGAGAGAAATATGATTTGCAACATATCGAACGCTTAAGAATGCCCGTCGCAATTACCCCCGATGGACAAAAAGATAAAATTATTTTTCACAGTCAATATATAGACAGTTACGGAAACATTATCACCAACTTACACAAAGATTTTTTCAACAAAATTGCCGATGGACGAACAACATTCGACTTTTACTGTACACAAATGGGGACAAGAAAAAAACGAAAAATCTCTATGGAATATAATAATGACTCCGAAGAACGGTTAATATTCCTGTTCGGACACAGTCAGTATTTGGAAATATCGGCAAGATATGTTCCCTTTGCTAAAATGCTTCGAACAGAATTTTTAAATCTGGAATTTACAATAACATTTTCACCAAAAACAGAAGAAAATACATGAAAATATTAATGATATGTCAAGGAAATATTTGTCGTTCTCCCATGGCAGAAGGAATATTACAAAAGAAATTGCAAGAACATCACCTCGACGAAACGGTAAAAGTCGATTCTTGCGGGTTTGATATGTGTCATCAGGAAAAACCGCCTCATCCCCTGTCAATCCAAACCGCAAAAAAATATGGGATTGATATAGAACATCAACGTCAAAGGTTGTTTTCAAGCGATGATTTTGACACTTTTGACAGAATTTATGTCATGGATAAAATGAATTATTCTTATGTAGAACGATATGCAAGGAATGCCGAAGATATGCGTAAGGTAGATTATATCCGTAATATGGTTTATCCACAAATCAATCAATCTGTTCCTGACCCATGGTGCGGTACGGTAAAAGATTTTGAATATGCTTTCCAACTGATTGATGAAGCATGTAACATCATCGTTGAAAAGATAAAGCA
>JAIROC010000303.1 GCA_031257735.1 Bacteroidales bacterium
GAGCTCTACGCCTTCGACGCTTACGGCAACGCAATTGGTTTCGACCCATCTGTTGCGTTAACTGAATTCCTGTACAGCTGTGAACAATTCGATTCAAAAATCGGACAACAGTATTTACGTGCAAGATATTACAATCCCGCTACCGGACGATTCAACAGACTCGATCCATTCTTTGGGAATATAAACGATCCTTTGTCATTGCATAAATATTTGTACTCTCATGCTGATCCTGTTAATGGGGTTGATCCAAGTGGTTACAGTTTTTTGTCGTTAGTTGGTGGTGTTTTAGGAGGGATTGCGATACGAGTACAAATGGCTTTGCCAACCATTACTGCTTTTACTTTTGCAATAACAAAAATTTCTTTTTTTACTCTTTTGGGATCAGAGATTCTTTTGCAACTTGAAAAGCAAGGATGGGTTCCAAAAACAGGTATTACAGAACCAATAAATGCATTATCGGGAGCGATTTTCCTTCTTGCTTTTACAGCAACTGAAATGATGTTAGGAATACCTACATCACCAGTATACCTCAGATCTGGTCGTTCTGGTCAAGTTCAATATGGCAGTACCGGTCTCAGTCGACAAGTACAAGTTACACGAGTATTAAACAACATCAGTACAACACAATCACGTAACGGAAATACAGTTACCCCCAATGGTACCGCAGTTTTTTACAAAGACAAAGATGGAAAAATTCAATCATTAGTTTATTTTAGTGGTGGGCGCGGTACTCCGGGTACACACTCCCATTCTGAACGTATAATGCAAAAAGATTTAGAGGCAAAAGGAATATTTTCATCAAATGTTATAGAGATATACTCTGAACGACAACCTTGTATGATTCCAACACCTCAAGCAGGGTGTGACGCAATGCTTAAAAAACAATTTCCCAATGCTAATATTACATGGAGTTTTCAGTATGGGGATACGAAACAGTCACGAATTCAGGGTAATCAAGAATTGATAAATGCCGTTCAAGGAATAAACCCTCAATATTTATTTAACAATAATGCCCCTGATCCGGCTTTATTTTACGGGTTAGTAGAAAATGGATATGGAGAATGTTTCCCATAACTATTTCTGATTTAAAATTAACAATGTTATGATTATGAACTATTTTAATTTATTTGAGAAAAACCCTATTGCCACAATCCTTACTGCATTTCCAAAATTGCGAACAATTGCACAGAATGACATCTTAACAGAAAATAATAAAATCATAGACATGAATTTTTTACGGTCAATAGGAGTACCAATTGAACAAAATTGGGTATTGAAGAATTGGTTAATTGATTTCAATTGTACTTTTTTACCACTAAGAACACCAATTGAAATTTTGTACGAAAATAAATTTGATCTCTCTTCAAGTAATTTCGATAAATCAATTTTAAAGAAACTGCAATACTGTATATGTCTTGGTTTTTATTGTGATGATATTAAAAAAGAAAGTTGTTCATTGTTATGTTTAGATAAGAACGATAATGGAGCAATTGTTAGTGTCGATTTATCATCCAAGGATATTTCTGATCGTTTATATACGAAACAGGAATTTTTATTTGTCAATAGTTCACTTGAACAATTTATCCAAACACTAGCACTTTATACTGTACATCAGGAACGTCCCATTCGAGAAGATGATGATACAGATACGATTTTTGTTGAATACGTATGTAAAATAGATAATAAGGCTTTAATACCAGCACCTGACGATACTTTCTGGATTCGTGTTGTTGATGGATTTCTTTTTTTAGAATAGAGCAGTGCGCTTGTTTAATAACTTGGAAATAGCCTAAAATTACCGGTACGATAATAGTATTGGGAGACAATTTTTTGGAAGTGCAACCAGAAATGAAGTGAATTGTCGTTGCTATAATATTCAAAAAACGACAAAATTATTCAGAAATTGAACAATGCGCGTACAATGACCGCAGATAGATCATTGATAATCCGGCTGGCACGATAAATTAAATTCGCTCAATACGAATGATTGGCAGATAGAGCCGACCTTCAAAAAATTCAAGATGGAGTTTTATTTTCGTTCCAGATTTACCTGCAATACACATTCGCGGTTTGGCGCAAGGAGTTGAATGTTTGGCTTGGGGACGTGTTTCAATTCGTGGCTTTGCGTTTGCGGCATGACGATTGAAGTACACTTCATTGGGCGTTTTTCCTTCAAGTGTCATGTGTGGTGGATATTCATTGTACCAATCAAAGAGAAGATTCGATTGCCTTAACATTGCACATGAGTGGTCTTTTTTCGTTTGCACTTTTGACCTATTAACAATTACTTTAAAATGAACATCTCAACCGTGTTTCGCATAGCGATATTTCATAACCCCATTATAATCAATAGTTTACATCAATTCCCGTTCCTGGTGAACAACGACGTTTTTTGCAGTGAACGGGGGCGTGAACAGCCACTTATGTGTTTCCACAAGTTCTTGTATCACAAAGACTTACGTCAAACCTGAAAGAGGTAGGCAACCTTTCGCCGAAAGGTTTTTACCAATACGGCGATAGCCGACTTGCCTCTGTTTCCCGCCGGCAATCAGTTTCCAAACCAGTCAGAAACACAAATTGCCTAATCGAATCTGATTCACTGTTGCCTATCGGCAACGCAACGGAGGTGGTCGAGAAATTCGGGCGCACAATGTCTTTCAATAAGGTATAAACGTTTTGTTTATTTTTGTAATTTCCAATCGTTACCGTTTAACGTTGAACCGTCGGGCAATTGGAAGGGTTGGTCACTGAAATTAACTGTTACTGTAACGCCGTTGGAAAACACCGATTGCTGAACCAAACGGTCTGGCGATAAAATCCGGTGATCGGTCATTTCCGCATAGGCGGTTTCACGGGCAGTTCCGGCAGCGGTCTTGTAACTCTCGGCAAACTGCAATTTATTTTCGTTCCAATTACTTTGCGTAAACATGTACATCGGCGGCGTTCCGTATAAAGCGTTCAATAAATCACGTTTTCGCCAGACTTTTGGTAACTTGTTATTGTAATCGCCCCAATACCATTGTGCAA
>JAIROC010000313.1 GCA_031257735.1 Bacteroidales bacterium
AAGAACATCCCTACGGAAATCGCTATAAATTTACAGTCAATTACGTGTGATTTTCCTACTCCTTTCCCCTAAAATTCCCCCTTGTCTCTAACAAGGAATTTTTTGCGGATTTAAGGAAACAATCGAATTTTCGAACCGTTTAAATCCCGACAACTTTTAACAGGAAAAATAGTTTGCTTAAAATATTCATTATTTCCATGTTCGCTTCCATTTATATAAAATGTAAGTTCATGAAGATTTTGTAGAATTTTACCCTTGAATCCAAGTTTATGCTGTTCTTCGTAATATTTTTTATTATCTTGAACTTTTAAGACGGGTTTCAATGAAACCGGCCTTTTATCAAACTCAACATTAAGCGACAGATATCCGGCTTGTATGCTTACTAACGAATTAATCCATTGATTAATCTCATCGTCATTGATTGCTTCATCCGTTAATTCAATTGTATACAAATTATCTATTTTCAGAAGTTGATGACATTTTTGTTCGATTTTATCCGACAAAGGGAAAATAAATTGTGTTTTGTTTTCCGCATTATAGACTAATCCGGTATTGTCTTTCAACCATAAAAATGTATTGCCATGTAGCGTAAACCAGTGTTTTTTCATAATTTTACAATGTGAAACTGACTTTGGTTAATACTTTTTCGTAATAATGAGGGCGCTCCCGAAGATAACTGAAATTTTGTTCTTTTTCTTTATCAAAGATTTCAGGAGTACAGAAATTAGGACAATGCGGAGATTTATTCCTTATGTCATCAATATGATACACACATTGATAGCAAAATGCGTTGGCTGCACAACAAATACATTGATCGGCAGATTTTGATAAATAATAATTATGTCGCTCTGCAACATGCTTATAATCCAATTCCACAAAATCATCATGAACATAACCCACTTCAAAATCATGATCAATACGTTCGCAGGGCAAGATTTTACCGTCGGTAGCTACAAATAACTTTTTCGAAAAAGGGAGACATGTTCCTGTTGAAATTTTATTATTGCCGAATTTTTGCATTAACAGTTGATTATAATTATAATATATATTTCCACTCGTATGATATAAAAATTTTGATAATCGAAGACCTTTAGGCATTTCCAAAAAATACTCATCTTCAATAGTCTCACAGTTAGTGGATTTAATAAGGCTTTGCGATATGTTTTGATAAATTTTCCGAAATTCATCTTTTTTATCTTCTCTTATGCCAAAAAAACCTAATGGTGAAATTTTGGGTGTTTTATTGAAATGAGCCTTAAAAAAATCAAGAATCGGTTCCACATCGTTTCTGTTGTGCAGTACCGAGATAAAATTTACGTGTTGTCCATTGAAATATTCGGGATAAGTTCGCTGTAATAATTTAACATTGTGTATAACCTGATTGTATGAATTATTGCCGGTTCGGTCTATCCTGTAACTTTGTGCTGTCTCATCACCATCAAGACTGACAGTCAAATAAAATTTTTTTTCTGCCAGAAAATCCATATATTTATCCAGCAGCATTGCATTGGTAGTCATCGCATAATATATTTGTCTACCGGCAGTATCCGACCGTTCAACATAGTCGATAATTTTTTTAATAAGAGACATATTCAGTAAAGGCTCGCCACCATAAAAACCCATAATAAGCGGTAAATTAGTATCCGGCGTATAATTATCTCTCCACAGGTTTAGAAGATAATCTATCATCAGTCGGGCTTTCTTAAATGGTAAGTCCCTACTTTTCCTTACATCATATTTTTGATATAACTGTTCTGATAATCCGCAATATTTGCAATTTAGATTACATTTTTCAGTAACCTCAAAAACGATATTTTTAAGATTAATAAGATTGTTTTTTATTATCCTTTCATCTATTAAACCAATGGTTTTCATACGCACATATTCATTATTTGAATTTAATAATCCTTACTACCGGATTATCATCTTCGTCAAGTGTCATTACAAATTTTTCAATATCCCCTTTCAATTGATTTTTTTTATGAGCCTCTATTATTGATGGCGACTGAATCATTTCGGCCGTCATATTTTTTGCTATGGCGGGGGAATTGCCCGGACTCCAGCTACACATGCCAAAGTCAGCATCCAAAATCGACGCTTTACCTGTTTCTCCGGTTTCAAATTCATACATCAAAACCGGAATCCGACCGCCTCTCTCATTAAAACGCAAAGGAATCAGACCGATAAGAATAAATTTATCGGTTGTTAAAAAAGGTACCCATACTATTCTTGGTTCGGATGCATGAACCGATGGTTTGCGGGTTAATATGGGAGTTAGCTCCCTGTTTTGGGTTAGCAGGTATAGCGTGTCGGATGACATGTCCGCAATCATAAAATCCCGGCCGTAATACATGCTATACCCCCTGAAAAAAATTCGAATAGGCCACCACTTATTATTATCTTCTATTTTAGCAATACGAGCTGAATATCTTTCAGGTAAATGAATGTCTAAAACAGAAATTATACTTCCATCTTTTTTTGAAATGAGACTGTAAGGATTTTTTTTCGTCTTGCCTTCAAGGCCGGGCTCTATAACTACATCATCATATACAAGCAACGCTTCATCATCAAAATTGAAAACTTTCATATCATTCCGAATCATATTATTCAAGGTTCGCTTGTATTCTCCGCTCAGCGAATAAACCTGAATGGACTGGGAACACACAAATATTTCCTCATTTTTTTCATCAAAAACCGTACCTGTGCTAATCCATGCATATTCCCGGCCACCTTGTCCTCTATGGTTGAAATGAGAATATATTTTCCCTGTGCGGTTGAAAACGAATATATCACCCCGCACAGGCTCATGTAAGAGAATATATTTGTCGGAAACACAAGAAAGTACAGCCCTATCGCTCAATAAAATATCGTCGGCTGTCTCTAACGGAATATATTCAATGTCGGCAATATCCTGGAGACGTATCTTTTTTTCCAAATATTTTTTTGAAATATCAATTACGGGTAAATCACCTGTTTTCGATTGGGGACTTATTACTTGACTTCCCATTAAAAAAAATGATGTAAGTAAAATGAGATTTTTTTTCTTCATGATTTTCCATTTATACCTTGTTATGTATACATAAATATTACATAATATGTTATTTTAAAATTTATATAAACGCATAATTTGTCAACTTATTTCAGAACAATTCCTGTACAAAAAAACAGCGAACTTTATGTTCAAAATAAAGTTCGCGTTTTCTTTCAATAGAAGTGTGATTCTAATGAACTACTAGCATTTCCATTCACATATTCAAGTCCCATATCAGTCGAAGACTGCGACGGTGGCATAGTACCAGCGCCATCCCAAGATGAACAAGAACAAACACTACCACTACAAGAACACCAGCATGTTTCACCACCTTTCAAGACATTCTGCAATCTTGCATCTAATGCATTCTTGCTAAGATGGTTTAATTTGATTTTACCTAATTTCTTCATGTCGTTTAAGATTTTAATAATGAATAATACGCACATTCAAGTCACAAATGCAACTTTTTTATTTTATAAAAGTAGTAAAATCTTGTAACTTCTATGTTGTAATCTAAAAAAGCGCGCATTATTTAACAAAGTTTAACGCATTGGGTTATTTATAGAATAAAGTTACTCAAGTTTCCCTGTTAAAATAAGTCGATAAAAAACAAGCGAATAGAAAAAAAAGACAGCGTACTCTCCGAATCATATCTGTACGATGCTTACGGCAACAGAACAAACGCCAACACAGGCGGCTTCAATTACACGTATCGGAATGACAATGCCAACCGCTTAAATTCCTTTTCGTGGGTTCAGTCCGGCAATACCCGCCTGAAAACGTTCAGCTATAACCATTCGGGACAGCTGACCGGCACGGCCAATAAAACATATTACGGGAACACGCCGACGACGACCTCAAGCAGGAATTTCAATTACGACGTCTTCGGCAACCTGAACGCCGTTACGTGGGCAAGCCAGACGCTCGAATACAGATACGATGCGTTCGACAGGCAAATAGCCACCTACCTCAACGACGCCGTCAAACGGAAATTAGTTTATGGCGTAAGCGACCTGCCGGTAGCCGAACTGAACGAAAACGAATACAGGAGGGGGGGTGTACTTCTCCGAATGCTTACGCGGTGCAACTCGCTATGATAAAATTGATGCTTAACAGGATTAATTGAAAAATTCAAAACGGCTTCTCAGGTTATTAGAGGCAGCCGATTTTATTTGTTAAACCGTAACCCAACCGACAGCTGTATTGTCCCAAGTCCTTCGACTGTTTTGTCCGGCATTGTTTCGTTTGCTGTTATTCCGTTTACCGTTTTTTTGTAATTGCT
>JAIROC010000472.1 GCA_031257735.1 Bacteroidales bacterium
TACCAAGATTAACAGAAGATAATGAAACCGCCTGTGTAAATGGCAGAAAGTTTATTATAAAAAATTATGTCAACAGAACCCAGAAGATAGGAGAATAGTATCATGTTTAATAACTATAAAAATAACCGATGCTATATCGTTGCCGAGATTGGCGGTAATTTTATCAATTTTGAACAGGCAAAAATACTGGTTGACGCCGCAAAAGAGTGCGGTGTTGACGCGGTCAAATTACAGACTTATGTTGCGGACACCGTTGCAAGTAAAAAAGCCATGTTTGACATGGAAAATACCGGTATGATGTCACAGTATGATTTATTTAGAAAATTCCAGATCGATAAGTCTTTGCACAAACAGGTTTTTGATTACATAGATGAAAAAGGACTGGACTGGTTTTCTACTCCATCACATTGGACAGATGTTCAGATGCTGAATGGGCTCGGTGTAGCGGCGTATAAAATCGGATCCGATGACGGCGTTAATATTCCCTTTTTAAAATATGTCGCAGAACAGGGAAAACCGGTAATCCTGGCTACCGGCATGTGTACTATGCAGGAAGTTGAAGAATCGGTAAATACTATATTATCTACCGGCAATGATAAATTAATACTTCTCCACGCAGTCACGAGTTATCCGACACACCCGGAAGATGTTAACCTGCGGGCAATGGTTTCCATGATGAATGCTTTTCCGGGAATCCCGGTAGGATATTCCGATCATACCTTTGGAATAACTGCCGCTGTCTGTGCCGCCGCAATGGGTGCGCGGGTTATAGAAAAACATTTTACCTGTGACAAGAAGGCGGATGGACCGGATCATATGTTATCGGCTGATCCATCTGAAATGAAAGAGATAGTAGACAGGATCCGTGAATTTGAAGTAATGAGGGGTAATGGAATAAAGCGCCCGGCGGACAGTGAGCGGACTACCAGAATCAATAACCGAAAGAGTATTGTCATAAATAAGCCGATAAAGGCAGGTGATGCGATAACAAAAAAGCATATTGACATAAAGAGACCGGGGACCGGCATTTACCCCCGGTATTTTGATCAGATCCTGGGGAGAAAGGTATCTAAAGATTTGGATACTGATGATATTCTCATGTGGGAAGATTTATTGTGATTGGTATCATCATTCAGGCCCGGATGGGATCAAGCCGCCTGCCGGGTAAAATACTTAAATCTATAGGCGGCAGACCTTTGCTTGGGCATATTTTTTTTCGTTTATCTTTTCTGAAACATGAAGTGAAAACGATTTTGGCTACAAGTACATCTGATAAAGATGACATTGTAGAAATATTTTGCAAAGAAAATAACGTTACCTGTTTTCGAGGCAGTGAACTTAATGTACTTGAACGGTATTATTCATGCGCAAAACAGTATTCTTTCGATCATGTTATTAGATTAACCGCCGATAATCCTTTTTATGATATTGAGGAATTGGATAATCTTATTGACCTGCATCTTACAAGCGGCGCAGATTATTCCCATTCGTTTGCGTATCTTCCCTATGGTACGGGGGCTGAAATATTTACTTTTAATGCTCTGGAAAGAAGTTATAAAATGGGGAGTCAGCCAAACCACATTGAACATGTTAATGAATATATAACCGATAATTCTGAATTGTTTAAAATTGAAGTATTATCAGTTTCCACGGAAAAAAATAGGCCGGATATTCGATTGACCGTTGATACGCCGGAAGACTATGAGAAAATGTGTTTTATAGCAAAATATATCGGACAGGAATATATTCCTATAGAGGCAGTTATACGGCATTTGAGCTAAAATTGATTGTAATATACTAACTTATAAGTCACAAGATTTTAGGCGATTTTATAGAGAAACGTATTGGTACGCATGGACTCAATTATATTGCTGAATACCTTCAATCGCCTCAATTTGGGTAAAAATCGGTGGAATTAAAGAAAAATATGGCGTACAATTTTGCAATAATCATGATGTTATATACCGAACAGATTATAAGTGAGGCTGTAAATGAGTACTAATACTGCATCTTCAAACATTCTGGTAGTGGGAAATGGCCCATCCGCTGCGGCTATTGATTTCAGAAGGCTGCCCCAGGATGTCAGGTTTATGCGTATGACAAATTTCTTTTTTGAAGAGAAATATTATGCCGGGAAAAGAGTGGATTATTATACTGATTACATAAAACGGCTTGATAATCAGTACTTTAATATTAGGAATTTAAATGAAAGAGGGGAATATGATGTAAATATGCAAAATATTTATATCACAGTGATGTTCGAACAGAACTATCATTTTCCCACAGTAAAACTGGCGACTCCTCTTATACAGCAAAATCCCGCGATTGCGGAATTTCGTTGTTTTTATGAATATTATTATGGTCAATATATTCCAACCGGTATTGCGGCAATTGCTTTAGCGGCGTCCCTTGGATTTGAACAGGTGTATTTAACCGGATTTGAATTTCTTTCAAATCCTGCTGATCATTATTATAGAATTAATGCTCCTGTATATAATTCGATATTTTCTGAGCTTCTAAATACAAAAAAAAGTTACGATAGTACTTCCGGCAATGAAGCAGTTCCTCAAAAGCACCCAGTAGAAATGTCGATTAAATTTTTGGAATTATTAAAAAGGGAATTTTTAACCACTCGGTTTTTGTCCGTCACGGAATCAAGTTCGATCACCCGGCATGTCGGCTTAGCTCCGCTTATATATGAGTATCCGTGGTATGTGCCGGAAGATAAACCCGCGAATTACCTGCGGGATTGGCTGCCATTGCCGGATTCTATGCCAAGCAGGAAAGTATCAAAACCAGCAAATATTTGACTAATTTGGAGTACGCATAAATGCACAAAAAGAATCCATTCAAAATACTATACGATAAACTGGATTATGGTTTTTCGTCAATGTCCAGAACGTGTGCTTTTCCAATATTTATTGATGTTGAGCTAACCAATAAATGTAATCTTGAGTGTCTTTTTTGTGTAACAGGTACTGGCATGCAAATCAGGAAAGCCGGGTATATGTCTGATGAAACATTTATGAAAATTATGGATAATATTAAAGACAAAGAAAGCGGCCTGCGCTTTATGGGCTGGGGGGAACCAACTTTACATCCAAGGCTGGCGGATTATATCAGAATTGCAAAGAAAGCCGGTCATTTAACGCATTTGAGTACAAACGGTCAACTTGTAGATAAGAATTTAGCTGATAAATTGCTTGATTCCGGCCTTGACAGCATAATTTTTACGTTTCAGGGAGTAAATAAACAGCAATACGAAGAAGTTATGCATGGCGGGGATTATGATAAGCTATTGACTAATGTACGGACACTGTTTCAAAAACGGGGTAACCGCTCTTTGCCTTTTATACATTGCAAGACCTCAATTATCAATGAATCCGATATTGAAGATATAGAAATATTTAAAAAAAAGGTAGAGCCTATATGTGATTTGGTAACATGCGGAGCAACGCAATTCAATCATATTAACCTTGATAAAGTTAAATTGGATAAAGGATCAATAGAAAAACTAAAAATCATGAAAACTAAAGAGCAAATGCTGAAGCGTCATAAAATCTGTGGTCCATGCTGGGGAATGACAGTTATTGATTATCAGGGACACCTGCATTTATGTAACCATGATTTCAATGAAGAAATGCTCATTGGGGATATAAATAACAATACAATAAGTGAAATATTTAATGGTAATAAAAAAAACGAATATAGAGATTTAATCCTGAATACCATTATCCCAAAACAGGAATTTTTCAGGAATCCGATTTGCAATGACTGTTATGATTATATGAGCTGGGAAGAAAGACTGGTAAGGATTCAGGAAAATATATGACAAGTCTTGATAAGGATATAATTAACCGCCTCAGTGTAGCTTTGAATAATCACTATAATAAAGAGTTTATAATTTACGGTATAAATGAAACATCTATGGAAATATATTCGATATTTAAAGAACATGATATAAATAAAATATATCTTTTTGTTGATGATTATGCTGAAAAACCATATATTGATAATATACCCGTTATAAATAAATATGACTTATTGCTTGAAGATTTGTCCGATAAATATATATTATGCATAAAGCCTGAAAAAGATTTTGCCTGGGAAGTATCTCAATATTTTTTAGACCTGGGGTTGAATATAGCTGATGACTTTATTGATATTTTGCATGAAAAGAATCATTCAACGATTAACAGAAAATTACTCCCTGACGTAACATTATTATCAAGCAGGATAGGGGACATCCCTGGATTTACGGTATTTGGAGAAAGCAAGAAAGCAAATAGAAAGATTATTGTGACCCTGGGCGGATCGACTTCGGATTCAGGCTATGATAATTATACTTCATGGCCCGAATATTTTTACAGGAAGATTTCCGCCCTGGATGAGAATTTTGTTGTTTACTCAGGAGGAATATCCGGTTATTCTTCGACTCAGGAGCTAATAAAATTTATCCGTGATGTTGTTCCGTTGCGGCCTTATTTAGTAATATCTTATGGCGGTGTTAATGATATATATCCGCTTGTGCATGATAGCGCATCGAACAGGTTTGATAGACCATTTATTGGAAAACGGACAGATATGTTTTTTGAGAAAACAATAAACAATGCTTCTTTATGCCTCTATGGATTACATCATAATCAAGAAATATGGGAATACTGGGTAGATAATATGCGAATAATGTATAGTACGGCAAAAGAATTTGGATTTAAATTCCTGGGGATACTTCAACCCACATTTCCTGTTAGTGGATCGTATTTGAGCAGTAATAATAGATATAATTATAATAAATATTATATTGCCCACTATAATTATCCTGAAAACTGGATTCAGGCCGCATTTGAAAAAACGAGTGGTTTATTACGACAGTATGCGTATCTTTTAGATTACACAAAAATTTTTTCGGGGATGAAAGATATCTTTGTTGATCAAAATCATGTTACTCCAAAAGGCAACAATTTAATAGCCGCCAATATCATGAAAGATATACAAAGACTAAATTTACTATAGAAATACCAGGGAAGATCGTGAAAATATTGGGAATTTCAGCATTGTACCATGATTCGGCTGCCGCCCTGTGTATTGACGGCGAAATCGCCGCTGCGGCGCAGGAAGAAAGATTTACCAGGATAAAACATGACCTGTCTTTCCCAAAGAACGCAATAGCTTATTGCCTTAAAGAGGCCGGCACAAAAGCAATACATCTTGATGCGGTTGTGTACTACGATAATCCGCTATTAACCATGGATCGTTTTATCAATAATATTCTGGGATTGCAATATGGCAATGAAACAATTTTAGGCATATCGTTTGATTCGCTTTTTAAAAAGAAACTCTGGGTAAGGAAACTTGCTTATGATTGCCTGGGTTGTCTGGGAAAAGACGATCTTTTTCTTGTTACCCGGCACCATATTGCACATGCGGCGTCCGCCTTTTATCCATCTCCCTTTAAAAACGCGGCTATTGTTACTACAGATGGCGTTGGAGAATGGGCGACCACAGCAATAGGAATAGGAGATGACAAGAATATCAGGCTAATAAAAGAAATACATTATCCGCATTCTTTAGGGCTTCTATACAGCGCTTTTACCTATTTTTGCGGATTTAAGGTGAATTCAGGTGATTATAAATTGATGGGACTTGCCCCTTATGGCCGGCCTGTTTATAAAAATAAAATCAGGGAAAATATCATAGATATTAAAGGTGACGGATCGTTTCGGTTAAACATGGACTATTTTGATTTCCACAGGAATACGGTAATGACCAACGACAAATTTGAAAATTTATTTGGCGGGCTACCAAGGTCACCGGAAACAGAAATAAAGAAACGGGAAATGGATTTGGCTGCTTCTGTACAATCTGTATTGGAAGATGCGCTTGATTTGCTGGCCTGTCATGCAAAAAAGATAACAAACAGCAAAAACCTTGTATTGGCCGGCGGAGTTGCGCTTAATTGTGTCGCCAATGGTAAAATATACAAAAAAGGTTATTTTGACAATATATGGATTCAACCGGCCGCAGGAGACGCCGGCGGCGCTCTTGGCAGCGCTCTTTATGCAACCCATACTTATTTCGACATGCCAAGAAAAACCGGTTCCCGTGACAGTCAAAAAGGAAGTTATCTGGGACCTTCCTTTCCCAATGATGAGATAAGGGACTGTTTATTGGGCGCCCGTGCCGTATTCCATTATCATGAAAAAAAGAAAAATTTATACAAGATTGCGGCAAAACACATAGCCAACGGTAAAATTATAGGGTTTTTTAACGGAAGAATGGAATTTGGACCGCGGGCGCTTGGCGCGCGCAGTATTCTGGCCGATCCAAGAAATCCGGAAACACAATCGCGCCTTAATCTTAAAATTAAATTCAGGGAGAGTTTTCGCCCTTTTGCGCCCTCGGTACTAATGGAAAAATCATCGGACTATTTTGACCTTGATCGCGAAAGCCCCTATATGCTTCTGGTGGCTAATGTTAGGAAAGAGAGGCAAAAGCCGTTTGATTTATCTCAATACACCGACAAAGAATCCATTGATATGCTTCCCATCGTTAATCAGATACGCTCAGATATTCCCGCTGTTACGCATGTAGATTATAGTGCCAGGGTACAAACCGTTAATAAAGAAGACAGCCCTGATTATTATGATTTAATTTCGGCCTTTGATGCTTTAACAGGCTGTCCTGTTATAGTTAATACCTCATTTAACGTCCGGGGTGAACCAATCGTGTGTTCACCCCAAGACGCCTATCTTTGCTTTATGAGAACAGATATGGATGTATTGATTATGGAAAATTATCGATTGTTGAAGGAAGAGCAGCCTCAATTTTATGAGACAGAAGATTGGAGGAAAAAATATGCGCTTGATTGATTTGGACGATAAGGAACGAATTCTATTTTACGCAAATAAGGTATTCAGTAAAAAAGTAAATATTTTTTTAGATAAATCAGAATCCGACTCATATTATGTAAGTCATGATGAAACAAAAGAATACTGCGCCGATATTATGGAGTATAATATTGAATCAATAACAGAATTTAGGGAAGTACTGGAAAAGATATGGACTGATGATAAATATAACAATGCAAAACTGTTGATAAATATTTGCATGGCGGCAACATATAAGAGCAATGTCAATGTTCCGGCAGATCACATTACACCGGCGTTATATTCCCGGCATATAAATACAGGCAATAGCAGCGATACTTTGTCATTTACAAATTACATGTTTTAAATTAAAATTATGAAAGAAATTCAGTTATCATCTTTTGCGGTAAAAATGAAATGGGAAAGACCGGTAGTATATTCATTTAATCCACCGTTTCCGGGGAATCTTGAAATAAGCTTGAACAGTACATGTAATCATCAATGTATTTTCTGTCCGTGTTATAAACCAAGAAAAAACCTGCACGAAAAAGCAATTGTCATGCCAAAAGATAAGGCATTTGATTTAATAGGGCAGGCATACAATCTTGGGGTTCGGGATATTGGTTTTATATCTTATTCAGAGCCTTTGCTATATAAAAATTTGGAAGATTGTGTAGCCTATGCAAGAGATTTAGGCTATACCTATGTATATCTTACTACCAACGGATCATTAGCAGATAGAGACAGATTATCTAAATTGTTTACCGGAACCGGTAATGGCGGATTACATAGTCTTCGTTTTAGCGTAAATGCCGGTAATAGGGAAACCTATAAGAATATACATGGAAGGGATGACTTTGATACTGTAATAAATAATATTGTCACAGCTAATGAACTTCGAAATGAACTAAAACTTGATATACCCCTATTTGTTTCTTTTGTAGAAACCCCTTTAAATAAGGGACAATGGAATTTATTAGAGAAAAAACTTAAAAATATTGTTGACAGATTGTATGTATTCCCTGCAAGAAACAACGGGGGCTATTTGCAGGAAGAGTTACAGAGTGGAATTGTTGAACCTGTAAAAACAGTGAAACCGTTAATGTGCCCACAGCCATTCAACAGGTTTCAGATAACCCCTGAGGGGTATTTAACGACATGCTGTGTTGATGCGGATAACAGCATGGTTGTTGCTGATTTAAACAAAGTGTCATTAAAGGACGCATGGTATTGCGACAATATGCTAAAGGTAAGATCATATTTTCTGGACCAGGCAATACCAACTAATTC
>JAIROC010000484.1 GCA_031257735.1 Bacteroidales bacterium
TGATAGGAAAATTCAACATTTCCTCCCAATCTTCCCCCAATAGCACGAGGTTGTGCGCTTACTGCAATTACTACGCTCCATAGAAGAGCTATTCCTAACAATATTTTTTTCATCTTTAACTTTTTACAGACAGTTTTCAATTGCAAATAAATACTGTTCTTCTTTACTAAATTTATTTTCTTCATGTGATTTTGATTTAAACAATAGTTTTCATTTTTTTACATCCGAAAGAACAAGTCGAAAGCCATAAGAACCATGAAATTTATCAGGTTTATCTGCATCACGATAAGTTACACGACAACGTAATGCAGGACAATACCAGCTACCACCACGCAATACATGACAGGGATCAGAAAAAAAATCCAGATAATTTTGCTGGTCAGAAGCAGAATAACTGCCATACAAATCCATACACCATTCCCATACATTACCACTCATATCGAAAATACCTAATTCATTAGGCTTTTTTCCCCCAACCTGATGTGTAGTATCTCCACTGTTATCTTTAAACCAACCCACATTGTCTAAATTATGACTGCCACTGTACTTATAACCTTGACTTTTATTACCTCCACGTGCAGCATATTCCCATTCCGCCTCTGTTGGTAAACGATACTGTTTGCCTGTTGCTACATTGAGGTGATTTATAAATTCCTGCACATTATCCCAACTTACATTTCCCACAGGCAAACAATCCCCTTTAAATAAAGAGGGATTATTTGACATCATTAAGTCCCATTGTGCCTGCGTTATTACATATTTTCCTATTTGAAAACTGTTTAATGTTATTCTGTTCAGTGGGCTTTCATCACTGTCACAACTTTCTTCTTGTTCTATAGTACAGCCCATCCAAAATGTACCGCCTTCTACGAATATCATTTCTGGTTCTGCAGAATGTACCCTATATAAATTATCTTGTATTTCTAACATATCCGTTTACTAAAATATTGATTGTTATCCCGTATTTTATTGTCTATTTCTTACACATCTACATCGATGTTCATCTTCAATATCCTCATTTTCAACTTCACAATCATTGGTTGTTCTGGAAATTGCCTTTTTATCACTCTTCTTATCACTACTCCAATATTGTTCTCCATAAAATCTGTCAATAAATTTTTTGCTTTTGCACATACATTCAAGTTCTTTTGATGTAGGTAATCTCCAGCCTTGTGGACAGGCACGCATTGCCGCATCCCAACTATATTCTCCGGGTAAATCGTTTATCATTATCTCAATTCCACAACCTGTATAAATTGATACTTGATTTTCCATTGAAGTATTGCTTTTTTGGGGTTTTTCTTCTTTTACCTCTTTTACTTCTTCCTGTGTTTGTGTATCAAATTTTGTTTCTTGCTTTTTATAAACTGCCCGTTCTCCTAACAATTCCAATGTTAGTGGTTCAACTACATCCAACAAATCGTTTGTATTGACAATTTTTGTTTTTTGTTGGTCAATAGTTGCCGTCTGTACATCAATTATTTTAATGCTCAACATATTTCGACCTCCTACCAATGATACTGCAGAGAGTACAACTTTGTTTGCGCCTACCAATTTACCAAGTTCTGTCGCTTGACTATTGTCTGCCATATCACTATTTTGAAAAGCCTGCTCTTTCATGATTTTATCAATCATGGAGCGTTCGATCATAATATACTTTCCCGTATTTACAAAAGTAGAACTGATAAGTTCCTGTACTGCTAATTTTGTACCCTCATCAATAGATGTTCCCGATGCAGAAGGGTCAAGTATCGCTACCCGCAATTTGTCCTGCCCTAATGCGCTGGGCAATATCATTATCAATGCCCATACTACAATTAAATATTTTTTCATATTTGTCTTTTTTTTCTCTTTTCTAACTTGATTTTATTAATGATTTTAACTATTGCATCTCCTGTAGTTTCATAGCGATAATTTTTTCAGCCAATTACTATTTTAATGTCTATCGATATTGCTGCAAATATACTCCACTTGGCGTAATTTTATTTCTACTGCTTGTTATATAATTTATCTCACATACCGGATAGATGCATTACCAATAATTCCTGTCTCAAAGCAAGAATTGAAGCGTATACCTATTGGATTGCCATCTTTAATTTCGCTACTGTAATAGACGCCATAATTAAAGCCTCCTATTTTTTCTTTATTCTTACACATACATTTTAATTCGTTAAGTGTTGGCAATCGCCATCCTTGAGGTTCCACTTTTTTTATTTCTTTACGGCTTAGCGCTTTTTCTCCAAAATCCTCTCTTTGGACTTCACAACCACATAGATTTTGAGGAGATGTTTTGTCGTTGTTGTTGTCGGCAAAAAGCGGTTCTACTGATATGGCATTGATGACCTCCAAAATAGTTCCAAAATTTGCCGTTTTCTTTGCCCTGTTTAAAACAGTACCGGTAAGAATATCCACCAAACGATAATTAATCAAGCAATTATTATTGACAATATTAATACTTGATATAAGTACTAATTCCGCGCCAGCAAGACGTCCTAATTCAACGATTTGTTCATCATCCACAAATCCGCTTTGCTGTAAAGACAATTCTTTTTTTATTTGGTCAAAATTAGCTCTTTCCAAAAGAATATATTTTTCCGAATTTGCTACCGCTTCAAACAGGGCTTCTGTGAGGGCGTTTTGTACTCCGACTTCCGCATTTCCCGTGGCAGGAGCTACAGCAACTCTCTTTTTCTCTTGTCCATGAGCATAGCTAATGGAAATTAATAGCATTATAAAAACAATGATTTTCTTCATTATAAAAATTTTTAATAAATAAAGACAATCCCCCTCTAACTATAGATTTTAGAGGGGAAGATTGTCTGATTAGCATTTAACGCTTTTTTTTCGTACTCTCTCTTTCTTCATTGCTCACTTTGCCAACGACTACTCCATTGGGGACATGTTGAAATTCAACATCTTTAAACATAACGGCATCTTCTTTGCTCATAGGTCTAAAGTTTTTGTAAGTGGCAGGATAGCCAGATACTGAGATTATCCATCGATTAGCCGTTCTTTTTTCAAGATACCACACAGGTTGAATTAGAACATCTGCATTGTGTTTTAACAACAGCGCTGCCAATGTTGTATTAACTGCGCTTTCTATCGCCTCTGATCCCGCTTCCTCGTCTATTTTCACTTCTAATTTTTCAAAAAGTTTAGTTTGAGAAACTTCCAAATCTGCGAGGGTTGGTACATTTACAACGCCGACACCGGTAACCGGACGATAAGACGCCATTGAGAATTGAGCCATTGGTGTTTTACAAGAGTAAAAACAAATTGCTAATAGCGCTACTGCGCCTGTAATAAATAACTTCTTCATTTTGTGATATTTTTATATAATTTAAATGTATTTATTTTGCCTACACTAACGTTTTCGGTTGCTACGTCCTGCACGCTTATTTTATATGGATATACAGGGAAGTCTCCATATTTGTCTTTAAAATATATTCTGTTCATTTTGACTATACTTTAAGTTTAATTTCTACGTTGGTATTGGCGTTCTTGCTTTCTCTTTTTCATTGCTCTACAACGATTTCATCTATTCTTATTTCCTTTTCTGGGTCATAGTGCGAATGATATGTATCTTTGAGTTGTAAATCAAGAATAGAATTACTTATCTCTTCTATTTTGATTGTACATAACAAATTGTCATTGTAAATAAAAAATAAATTATCTTCATTTTTTTGAATGGATAAAGATATCTTCATTTTCTTTTTTACTGTACAAGCCCCGTAACACATAACTTGATTATTATTATTTACGCTCCAACTTTCTTGTCCAATAAAAAGACTAATAACTCCATTATCTAATGAAGTTAGAAATTCGGTTTTTCCCCCAAATTTTACAACTTGGAATTTGATCGTTATTTTAAAGTCTTTTTGAGGGTCTAATGGCAATTCTGCAGAGGTGTTAATCTCACCTTCCTCAGGCTCAAAATTTTTAAATGTAAATTGCCTTTTAAATGATTCTTTTGCAGAGTTGTTTAGTTTTGGACTTTTTGCTTTCAATGCAAAATACCCTTTTGTAATCTTCGCATATTTATCATCTGTCATCCATCCGAATTTGTTATTGTCGAATGTTTCTACTTCTGTCTTAGCGAAGTTCGTTTTAGGTACTTCCGTATTTTGTGCAGATACGGTTAAACTACCTACTGCTAATAATAGCACTATTGCGCTTGTTCTAAATATTTTTTTCATTTTTTAATATTTTTATATAATTTTAATGTATTTATTTTGCCTACACTAACGTTTCCGGCGACTACGCCCTGCACGCTTATTTTATATGGATGTACAAGGAAGTCTCCATATTTGTCTTTAAAATATACTCCACTCGGCGTAATTCTATGTGAATAGCAAAGGGCTGAAAGCCCGAAATCAATAGCGTAGCGCAACGCGCTACGTAAAATGAATATGTAGAACCTCAAAGCCCCAACGGGGCGTAATCTATTATTGATAAAGGATTTCGCCCTTTCAGGGCTTGAAGAAGAGGAGCGCAATTCATTACATTGGGCGTTGCCCAACGCTATTGATTTACGGCTTTCAGCCATTGCTGTTTCTCGCAAAATTATGCCGTGCATACTATACATTCTATTCATGTTCTTAATTTTTTCCACAGATTAATAAATTACTCCAAAAGTTCAAATTTATAGCCTCCTGATTTTCCTTTGGTTTGGATTGGAATAAAACCTACCGATATAGTAGACCCTTTGGTCGCTTCTTCTTTTTTGACAATAAAGATAAAATCTTTTTTCTTTTTTGTATCTATTTTAAAGTCATCTTCATTAATTTGGATTTTATGCTTACCAATCTTGGTATCTTCTACTTTCGTTGAGAACCCTTTTATTAATGTAGAATTAGCAACAAGTTTTCCATCCAATTTGACAATTATAGAAATATCTCTATCGGCGTCATTTGATGGAGTAAAACCCGCACAATATAATGAAAGTTCTCCTTCGCCTGCAATTTGTGGCGAAAGCGCCTCAACTTTTGCTGTTTCTTTCTTTTCTCCTTTACTTTCTCCTTTATTTTGATTGGAATTAAATGTTTGTATAAGTGTTAATGAGGCTTTATAATAATCTGCATCTATTTGAAAAACAAATTTGTCATATAAAGCAGTATTTACAGCTATTGAACTTGTAAATCTTTTTGTAGAACTTGTGAAAAGAACTTTTAAAACATGTTCTTCCGGCTTTTTATCTCTGTAAACTAAAGAAAAACCGCTAATTGCCGAAATACCATTTTCTAAAACTTCTCCATCAATTGACACTTGCATAGAATAATCTTTGAGATAGTATTCACCATCCTTTTTCGGTTTCCCTTCAAAAATGATTTTTTTTACTTCGTCTTCTTTTGGTTTCACTTCCTGCTTAATAAATTGCGTTTCCTGCTTTTTGTATACAGCTTCTTCCCCCAACAATTCCAATGTTAACGGCTCAACCACATCTAATAGATCATTTACATTGACAATTTTTGTTTTTTGTTGATCAATAGTTGCTGTTTGTACGTCAATTATTTTAATACTCAACATATTTCGACCACTTACCGAAGATACGGCAGAGAGTACAACTTTGTTAGCGCCTACCAACTTACCAAGTTCTGTTGCTTGACTGTTGTCTGCCATATCACTGTTTTGAAATTCCTGTTCTTTCATGATTTTATCAATCATGGAACGTTCTATCATAACATACTTTCCCGTATTTACAAAAGTAGAACTGATAAGTTCCTGTACAGCTAATCTTGTAGCTGCATCAACAGACGTTCCCGAAACGGAAGGGTCAAGTACCGCTACCCGTAATTTTTCCTGTTGCGCTAAAGCGCTGGGCAATATCAATAAAAATGCCCATAATACAATTAAATATTTTTTCATCTTTTTAAATTTTATTTTATCCAACTTGAAATTTTATCACTGATTTTAACCACTGCATTTTCCATTGCTTTTCGCGCAGCTTTTTCGCGCGAACTTGACCCGCCTTTTTCTGACAATTCATCACTGTATACTGTCTTTTGCTTGTGCGTATCAAAAAGTTCTATAACAACATCTGCATAGCAAAAGACAATAGTTTCGCTTGCAGATGATTCGCGTGTACTTGCTTTTATGCGCAGCAAAAAATCTGCTTTTTCACTGTTGTCAACAAAGGCGCAACCTTTTACGGCTAATTCCGATTTTAGTTTATTGGAAACAATATCAACTTCTTGCCCAAACATATTTTCGTCGTTTTCCATAAAAATATAAATACCTTGCGCCAAACTTGCAAGCGTTAAGGTAAATTCGTCTTGCAATTGTTCCGTTTTTCGTTGTTGCAAATCTTCAATCGTTAAATTCGGGTCTAATGCAATCAACATGTATTGCGAATATCTCACACTTTCAAGCAAAGGTTTTACTGACTCAATTTGTTTTCGTGCTTTTGCTTTTTCGCCGCTTTCTATCAAATCGTCTGCAGTTTTAAATGAACTTTCTATCTGTAAAATTTTCACAGATAAATTGCTTTTATGGAAGCCGATTATTTCATAGCGATTTGCGTAAGCAAAAGCATATACATAGTTTGTTTTTTTGTCAATATAGCTTTCAACTTTCATCCCCGTTATTTCAGCGTGCGCCTCTTTTGAGGTTTGATTGCCAAACATTTCGGTTTCGTAATAATTATTGCCCGAACTGACAGCGTTAATACTTGACTGTGTATTGCTTTTCATTGTTACCCGCAAGTTTTCAATCAGATTACTTTGCGCTATGGTTTTTATACGTTCAACCGCTTTTTCTGTATTTTCGTTTGTATTTATATTGCCTTCAGCATATCCCGTAAGAAAAGCTGCATTAGGAAATTTTGCCGAACGAAAATCGCTTTCCAACCATAAAGGTTTGTCTTGCCCACAAAGAGCAAGACAAACCCAAGCGAAAAGTATAGTTAAAACCGTTTTTTGCATTCTTATTCGATATTAAAACCTTCCTGAACAAATCTTGAGATTTCTTCTGCTTCTTTGACTGAAATTTTTGTTTCTCTCAAAGATTTTTCCATTGCCCTCATACGCGCCGAAGCAGCTTCTTCTTCGTTAATAATAAAAATGGTTTGAAAGGATTTTGTCCCGTTTCCATTTTCTTTTACAATAGAATAACTTTCGACAAGCGCGCCGCCTATGTCTGCCTTTATCGTTCTTTCATAAGCGGCAATCATTTTATCTATTTCCGTTTCAGGAGTTTCTGCATCTGCCCGTATCATAGAGGATGCCCGCCCTTTTATGTCTGCGCTTGCAAGCGACGCATAACTATTCTGTGCGTTATTAAGCGCTGATTGACGGCACACATTTATTGATTTGCACTGCGACACTTGTCCGATAAATTCTTTATTTTTATCGTCTGAAAGTTTTTTGTAATGCTCAAGCAACGCGACTTCAAGAGTGCGAGAACCTCCCGCTAATTTCCAACCTTCTTCTTGGTACTCTTTGATCTTTGTTTTATACATCTTTTCATTTTGTTTAGCTAATTGCTTTTCCTGTTTTTTAGTAAAAGTTTGGGCAAAAGATTTCTGTGGCGCTGCTACCAAAATTAATACAGCAACCAATGTCATAACAATTGTTTTTAATTTTTTTACTTTCATTATAAAATACTTTAAATGTTTTGTTCCTGCTCTTTCGGCTTTGCAGGTCTTGCCCCGTTTTTTGAATGGGCGCTGGTCTCCATTGTTCTTTTGTTGTTGTTCACATACTTTTTAAAATGTTTATTCATAGAATTATTTTAAATTTGTTCCTGCTCTTACGGCTTCACAGGTCTTGCCTTAATTTAATTGAAAATTGTTAAAGACTCATTTTCAATTTTCAATTTTCAATTTTCAAAACGAGCGAACGTGAGAACACTGTTTGAACTGTTTATTTACCGATTTAAAGATTCACAGAAAAAATATCATCAGGATGAAAAGAATCAAA
>JAIROC010000498.1 GCA_031257735.1 Bacteroidales bacterium
TGTGCTATTGATTTCGGGCTTTCAGCCCTTTGCTGTTCACATAAAATTACGACGAGAGGAGTATATTTAGATAGATGAATATGTGTAAAATGAATAATCTCGTCATTGGTAGCGCAGCGACAGCGTTGTTTGGACGGTGTTGATGATTACTTTTTTATATTTTTACTGTATAATCAGTTGTTGTCCTGCGTAGATAGTATCGTTTTTGAGGTTATTCCATTTTTTTATATCTTCTATGCTGACCTTATACATCCGAGCAATCTTATTCAGTGTATCGCCTTTCTGGATGATATAGAGTGTTTTTTTCTTGTTCGCTTGACTGTTTGTTGGCGTCTTGTTGTTATCATTTGTTTCTGTTCTGGGAGAATTTATCCCTTGACGAACAATTAATCGTTGCCCTATATAGATATTGTCACTTTTGAGATTATTCCACTTCTTTAATTGAGAGACATTCGTATTATACTTGATTGCTAATTTTCCTAAAACATCTCCACTTTTTACTGTGTAGTAAGTTGGTTTTGTTTGAGAGGGAGGCGTAGACGGTTTTGATGAAGTAACAACAATATTTTCTACGGTATGATTATTCTCAATCGTATAAACAACGTATAAACTGTCCTCTAAACTGAGAAACAGGGTTGATTTCTCCGGTGGTATTTTTATTTCGTAATCAGCGGGGAGATTGTTTCCCCGCAATACAGGATTGGAAGTGGAAAAACTGGACTTATCCAATTGCAGTAGCGATATGAATCTATCTCTCGATACACTTTGACGCAAAGATATTGTTGTAAATTCTCCGTCTGGCTTTGGGGGTACAGGCTTTATATGATGCGACTGATAGAAATTAGCAAGATAAAGATATGCAATAAAGTCAGGAATAATATCCTTGTGTGGCAGATTTCCTGATGCATATAAATTCCATACATCTGCTTTATCGCTGGATCGTATTTTTGCAGTCTGCAAGGCGGAAGGACTGTTCGAGTATGCAATAATTAAATCCCAAAAGTCAGTGTATTTTCCCGATAACTCCCCGAGATACGCAACAGCAGCGACTGTCGATTTTGTTACATCATAACGTTCATCTATTTCATCATTCAGTGTCAATCCGTACTTAAGGGCGACAAAATAAGGAAGCTGCCATATACCCGCACTGTGAAATTTGTCCTGAAAACCTGTATTCATTTGCGTCAATGCCAATGGAAGATACTGTAATTCTTCAGGTAATTGCGCTGACTTGATAACAGAAACAATATAATCTCTCTCCGCAAAAAAAATACCCAGAGACTTTGTTGTCTGTTTGACTTTTTGATGCGTCAGCAGGGTAATATGATCTCCTGCAATATCACTGTAAGGTATTTCAATCGACAAATTAAGATTGTTTAGTCGTTTGACAAATAAAGTATCTACAAATTCACTGTTCTGTCCTGTTGAAAGTAAATGAACATTGAATAATAAAAGACACAACAAAATGCCTCCTGTCCATACTTTTTCTTCCATACAAAATTTCTTTTGCATTACCCCATTAAGCCTCGTCCCTGTTTGTTGATTTTATTTTCCTCTTTAAACGTTTCCAGAATATTATCAAGTAATCCGTTGATAAAATATCGACTTTTGGGTGTGCTGTAATATTTGGAAATCTCTATGTACTCATTAAACGTAACCCGAAAAGGAATAGTTGGAAATTCACAAAACTCACAGATAGCCATTTTGAGAAGAATGAAATCAATACTGGCTAATCTTTCCGTTTCCCAATTGAGTATCTTCTCGGAGATGACTTGTGTGTATTGTTCATCATTTGTGAGTGTTTTCTCTAATAATTCCCGTGCAAAATAAGCGTCATCCGATACTCCTTCTTTTGAAATCTTAAACAAAGGCGGAAGCGAATTTGTATTGCTTTGGTTTCGTTTGAGTGAATCTAAGGTATGATAAACCAATACGACTACATCATTATAATCATGTTGCCAGCTCAGTTTTATGTCTCCGAAATAATGTATCATCTCTTCATTTTCAAGCATGAAGTTTTCTAGAATATCCAATACCAATTTTTTATCTGTTTCGAAGGTGTTACCCGAATGCTGCATATATTCAATAAAAAAATCTTCCTGACATAGCATTGCGTATATTTTACGCACAAATAATAACTCTACATCATTATCCCATCCTGTTTTATATTCATCCTGATAGTACTGTAAGGATTTATTCTCTTCTATTTTGTGTATAAAGATATTGTTGACAAATCTAAGATTGGGATACAAGTCTGTTTCCGTAGGAAGATGTTTCTGTCTTTTTAATTCGATAATTTCTTCTGCTGTATTTCTTAAGGCGCTGAAAATAGACAGAAGACGAATATAAAGTTGATACATATCTTCAAATGATTTCATTAAATCTTTTAGTGTTGTTTCTACATTTTGTCCCGATGACAAATTGTGCCCGTATATGGCTTGCATTACCTTTACCCGTATTGTGTTTCGACTAATCATTGTTATTTGTAAAAAATGGTTGCAAAGATACACGATTTTTTTGAATTGTACGCAGACAAATGAAATTTGTCATATTATTTACCAAGGGAAAGGCTGAACAGAAGTTACAGAAAAAAAACTTATCTCCTCATTAGAGACTGTCTATAAAGTATAAAAAAGTAATCATCAGTATTTGTTTCAAAAGTATTCGCGCAACAATCAATGCCGTCATTGCAAGCGTTGTAGTAAGCCTCGCAGAATACTTTATTTGCTGAAACATGAAGATTTCAAGTCAGAGAAACGTTTCTTTTTTCGCAGATAATAATCCACAACAATGCTTCTGTTGTAAATATGAGCGACATGTTTATGCTTTATCCAGCTACGTTTACGGATATTCTTTCTCAATGAAGCATAAAAGGAAAAATGTGCCTTATACACTGCTGCAAAGTCTTCTACACCGCTGTCAAACAAAAAGCGTATCGCCGCAATATTATCCAATATAAAACGGACAAAAAATACCCAGGGCAGTCTTCGTTTGGGCAAATTCTTATACAGTAAGATGATATTATTCCTGAAGTTGAGAAACGTTTTACGTGAGGATTTTTTGGGTAAAGTTCCTCCTCCTACGTGATAAATAACAGAATCGGGACAACATATAACTTTATACCCCGCATTTTTCACTCTCCAACAAAAATCTATTTCCTCCATGTGAGCAAAGAAATCGTCATCCAAACCGCCTAGTTCATGGTATATCGACGCCCTGACAAACATACAGGCTCCTGTTGCCCAAAAGATGTCTATTGCATTATCATATTGCCCCGTATCTTCTTCCAGCGTATTAAACAGTCTGCCTCTGCAAAAGGGATAGCCGTATTTGTCAATAAATCCGCCCGAAGCGCCTGCATATTCAAACATTGTCTTCTCCGAAAACGACAATAATTTAGGTTGACAAACCGCAACATCAGTGTGTTTATCCAAAAAATCAACGATAGGTTCAAGCCAGTGAGGTGCAACTTCTATATCCGAATTAAGCAGACAGTAATATTCCGTATCAATTTGTCGCAACGAAACATTATATCCTTGTGCAAACCCATAGTTTTTCTCGTTAAGGATAATCCGTACTTGAGGAAAATTTTCACGAACAAACACCACAGAATTATCTGTTGAAGCATTGTCTGCCACTACAATTTCTGCCCATGAGGGCGTATAATCTATCAACAGATGCAGAAATTCCCGTAAAAATTTTTCACCATTCCAATTCAATATGACGACTGCAATTTTCTTCATCAAATTTATTTTTACAAAAATACACAAAAATCACAATGCAATCTCTTCATCGTCGCATTTTTTGTTGATAAAAATGTCAGATATATTTTAACGGGCTATGTTTATTTTTTAGAATATCTAAACTTATATCCCAGCGTTAATCCAAATGTTTCCTGAAATTGTAAATGGTCGGTTGTCATTCCGTCTATTACAGTAATTCCATCCTGTTCGTATACGGGAAATCGAATGTTGTAATCATACAGTAAAGCCGCTTTAAAAGAGATAGACAACCATTCGGTTATGGAAAATCGCCAAGTCATTTCATAATTTGTCAGCGCATTACGCATTTGAGCATATTCCCCCATATAGTCATAAAACAATTCAAACTTTGTATTGAGATGAATTTTCGGATGAATATCCGCATCAAAATTGACACGAAGAAAAGCGCCCACTGACAAATGACTCTTTTTATTGGAATCAACGCCAAAGGCTATTTGTTGATAAAAACTATTGTCTATTTTAGTGATTAGTTTTGCGGCTACGGGAGCAATATAGAAGCCCCACCTTTTCCGTTTATAATTCATCCCTATGGACAAGGTAAAATAGCCGGGCGTCATAAAGGAGGATGTTCGGGTTTTATTGGTAGCATCCCAACCATTTGCAACTTGAGTATAAATATTCAACAGTCCACCGTAATACCAATATCCTTTTGCTTTAAAACCCAATTGGGAATTAAATTCTGCTTTATCAGATGTTTTTTCATATACTACTTTTGGGGTATTGTTTTTGTGGAAGGTATACCTCATTCCAAAATCAATGTCGAAAGTATTTTCCCATGAAAGTTTATTACTGCGATAATAAATATATATTCTGTCCAGGGTAGAAAGTCCGATATAGGGACTGCTGCTACCCATCCAATTATTTGAATAGGATTGATTTAATGATAACTGAAATCTGCCTCCGTATATCCATCTACCATCTCCGACGCTGTCAGCTATTCCTGTTGCTACTCTTGCTTTATCGGCGGCTTCTATTACTGTTCCCTGTGCATGGATATAATTCAACATAATACACAAACATACAATTGTATTGACACATATTCTTTTTCTCATGGCGATATGATTTTTTATCAATGAAAAAGAGGGATATAACTCCCTCTTTTAGACACTTAAAAATAATTATTATAAAAATTTAATTTACTTGAAAAGTTCTGTCTCCTGTTTTTAAGAACCTCACTATTTGAGAAGCAGCAGCTAAGCCTGCATTAATATTTGCTTCTGCTGTTTCAGCTCCCATTTTTTTAGGCGTTGCAAAGAAACGGGTTGTAAATTTAGATTTGAGTTCTTCTCCGTTTGCAGGTGCAATATCCGTACAATACTTCAAGTCTGCTCTTTCTTCCATTACTTTCAATAATTCTTCTTCATGGATGACTTCTTTACGTGCCGTATTTACCAAACAGCCGCCTTTAGGCATACGAGAAAGTAAATTGTATCCGATTGACTTTTTAGTTTCCTCCGTTGCAGGTATATGCAGCGAAATAAAATGACAGGTGGAATACAATTCTTCTACCGAATTAACGGGAATTACGCCTTCTGCTTTTATTTTATCCGAGGGAATAAAAGGATCAAAGGCATATATTTCCATTCCAAAACCTTTTGCGATGTTGGCTACCAATCGTCCAACATTACCATAAGCATGGATACCTAACTTCTTCCCTTTCAGTTCTGATCCCGTTCCGGGATTAAAACAGTTTCTATACATATAAATCATCATACCGACAGCCAATTCAGCTACGGCATTGGAATTTTGTCCGGGTGTATTCATTGCGACGATATTTTTTGCTGAACATGCTGTCAAATCAAGATTGTCAAATCCAGCGCCTGCACGAACAACAATTTTCAGATTCTTTGCAACATCAATAACTTCTTTCGTAACTTTATCCGAACGAACAATTAATGCGTCTACGTCGGCTACAGCTTTATAGAATTCTGCAACATCCGTATATTTTTCAAGCAAACACAATTCACAACCTGCTTCTTCTACTATTTTTCGTATACCGTCTACTGCAAGTTTTGCAAACGGTTTTTCTGTTGCGACTAATATCTTCATGCTGGGTGATTATTAAAAATATTACTTATTCATTTGTTCAAATTCCTGCATACATTCAACCAAAGCCAAAACACTTTCTTTGGGGCAGGCATTATATAAGGAAGCTCTAAATCCGCCCACAGAACGATGTCCTTTGATACCGACCATACCACGTGATTTTGCAAAATCCATAAAAGCTTCTTCCTTATTTTGATAGGGTTCTGACATAACAAAACAAATGTTCATGATAGAGCGAGACATTTTTTCCGCCGTACCTGTAAACATTGTATTACGATCAATTTCATTATAAAGCAAGGCAGCTTTTTCGACATTCATTTTGTTGATTGCCTGTACTCCGCCTTCTGCCTTTATCCATTTTAAAGTCTCGTTCATTACCAATATCGAAAATACGGGAGGCGTATTAAACATGGAACTTTCTTTAATATGTGTTCTGTAATCTACCATAGTAGGTATTTTACGAGTAACCTTTCCCAATATATCTTCACGAATAATAACAAATGTAACACCTGCAGGTCCTACATTTTTTTGAGCGCCGCCATAGATAAGTCCATACTTGGATACATCTACCGGACGACTCATCATATCGGAAGACATGTCTGCAACCAATAAGACAGGGCTATCCATATCCGTATGGATTTCTGTTCCGTAGATAGTATTGTTTGTTGTAATATGAAAATAATCAGCGTCTTTGGGAATATCATAATTTGTAGGGATGTATGTGTAATTTTTATCAGCCGAAGATGCTACTCTAATTACTTCCCCAAAAAAATCTGCTTCTTTTGCTGCTTTTTTAGCCCATACACCTGTTTCCAAATAAGCTGCTTTTTTTTCCAACAAATTAAATGGAACCATCATAAACTGAGTACTTGCACCCCCGCCTAAGAATAATGTTTTATATCCATCAGGAATATCTAATAACTCTTTCCATAAGAATTCTGTTTCATCCATAACGGCTTTCCATTCTTTTGAACGGTGGGATACCTCAATTACTGACATTCCCGTACCTGAAAAATCCTTTAACGCTTCCATTGATGCGTTAACTGCCTGTTTTGAAAGGACACACGGTCCTGCATTGAAATTATGTACTGTCTTCATAAATAATTTATAATTAGTTTCTACAACGTATATATTTTGCGATTAAAATTTTCCGCAAAGTTAAGTAATATTCCAATAGAAAACCACATTTCTTGAAAATTTTATTTCTCGAATAATGAACAAGTTATGTCCACTTATGTTTTTTTACCTCTCAAAACGCCTCCATTTATCGCATGATTATGGCAGAAAACCGATAAAAATCGAACAAAAATAGGTGGAAAAACCCAAGAAAAAAACAGAAGCTATTCATGTATGATGTGGATAATGTTAGTTGTTAATCGTAACAAAGTAAAAAGCAGCCTGTTCCTACCGTTTGTTATGGAATCCTTTGTGTTCCTTTGTCGCCTTTGTGGTGAAAAACATTAAATAGTGTCTGTCTATATAGTGTCTGTCTATAGAGTCGGAAACAGCAATCAATAGACCGTCATTGCGAGCGCAGCGAAGCAATCCCTAACCAAAGAACGCATTGATTGTTAGGGATTGCCACGTCGCTGCGCGCCTCGCAATGACGGCATTGATTGTTGCGAAAATACATTAAAGACAGACACTATATAGTCGACATAACGCCGTCCAAACAACGCCGTCATTGCGGGGAGCGCTTTTGAAACAACCCTATTTATACTTTATAGACAGACACTAAATATACTCCTCTCGTCGTAATTTTATGTGAACGGTAAAGGGCTGAAAGCCCGAAATCATTAGCACAGTGGCAACGCCCTGTGAAATGATTGTCGATTGATAAAAATAAAATAAAACTATAATATTTCTGTTATATTGACGTATAAATAGTTTACTGACCGTTGGGTTGAAATTGTACGTCATCATTAAAATAAAAAAAAAGAATACAGATCAAATGACATCATTAAAATAATTTTTGAAAATTCGTGTAGCTCGTGGAGAATAGTAAGAAAATGAAACAATTATTATACGGAACATTAACCATAAACTATGAAATAATTCGTGCCAAACGAAGCAAATTAGGCATTATAATAAATCAGGGGGGGCATATTACCGTGAAAGCGCCAAAGGAAGCTTCTGAAGAACAAATCGCAAAAAGAGTTAAAAAACGCGCCCCATGGATATTTAAACAGCAAACACTTCTCAATGCAACAAGAGAAAACACAGCTGTTCTTCCATATATCAGCGGTGGAGCGCACTGGTATCTGGGCAAAGAATATATCCTGCATGTAAAAGAAAGTAAGAAGACCAGCGTGAATTTTAAAGAACATTTGTTTCATGTGGAATTATCCAATATGAATAACTATACATCCCCCGAACAAAGACAACAATATGTTGAACAGTTAATTAATGACTGGTATAAAGAACGTGCAAAAATCAAATTCGCAGAATTTGCCGAACCTATCCTTCTACATTTCAAAAAATATAATGTGGAACCAAGCGCAATTTATGTTCAGAAAATGGAAAAGAAGTGGGCAATTTCTACCCCGAACGGTAAAATTATCTTGAACATAGATTTGATTAAAACACCAAGACAATGTATTGAATACGTAATTAGACATGAACTCTGTCATTTTGTTTACAAAAGGCATACGTCGCTTTTTTTCAATTTACTGACGTCAGAAATGCCCGACTGGAAAGAATGGAAAAAAAAACTGGAAGAAATATTATTTTGTGAAACTTGAATAAATGAAACTGAGTATTATTATTGTCAATTATAATGTTTCCTGTTTTCTGGAACAGTGTTTGCAATCTGTTTATACTGCATTGAAAACAATTACCGCTGAAGTTTTTGTTGTGGACAATAACTCGGTAGATAATTCTGTGGAGATGGTGCAGGAAAAATTTCCACAAGTACATCTTATTCAAAATAAAGAGAATGTTGGTTTTGCCAAAGCAAACAATCAAGCTATTCGTTTGTCAAAGGGAGAGTATATATTACTGCTCAATCCTGATACGGTTGTAGAAGCGGATACTTTTGAAAAAATCATTTCCTTTATGGATGTAACGCCAGATGCGGGAGGTTTGGGTACAAAAATGGTAAATGGACGCGGTGAATTTCTCCCCGAATCCAAACGAGGTTTACCTGTGCCTTCTGTTGCTTTTTATAAGATATTCGGACTGTCTAAATTGTTTAAGAAGTCTAAAAAATTTGGAAAATATCATCTCTCTTATCTTGATCCCGATGAGATTAATCAGGTTGAGATACTTGCAGGCGCTTTTATGTTATTGCGTAAATCGGTTTTAGACATTATCGGTTTGTTGGATGAAGATTATTTTATGTATGGAGAAGATATTGATTTATCCTACCGTATTACCCAAGCGGGATATAAAAATTATTATTATCCGAAAACAAGAATTATTCATTATAAAGGAGAAAGCACCAAAAAGAGCAGTATAAATTATGTCTTTGTTTTTTATCGCGCCATGCAGATTTTTGCTAAAAAACATTTCTCCCAGAAAAATGCAACATTGTTTAATATCATGATTGATATTGCTATTTACTTGAGAGCTTCTCTTTCTATTATCAAGCGCATACTTTTAAAACTTTTGCTTCCCGTATTGGATTGCCTGTTTATTTATGTGGGGATATTGGAGATTACTTATTATTGGGAGCATTCTGTTTTAGAGGAGAGAGGAAGTGGTTTTTCTGATATTTTTTTATTTGCGATATTGCCTGTTTATGCAATCATTTGGATGTTATCCATCTATTTTGCAAATGGGTATAAAAAACCAATTTCTGTCAGTCGGGTAAATTTGGGAGTGATAGGAGGAAGTGTTTTTATCTTGCTGGTTTATTCTTTACTTAGCGAAGATTTACGGTTTTCGAGGGCGATTATTGTTTTGGGAGCAGCTTGGACATTTTTTTATACAAATATGATGCGGTATATCATCGGAAAATTAAATATAAAAAATTATCCCGTCGGCGAACGACATAATAATCGTATTCTTATCATTGGCGATGAGCCAGAAACGAGCAGAGTTGCGATGCTGTTAAACATGTCAGCCGTAAAAAGCGAATTTATTGGATTTATCAATCCGATTGTCTCCGAAGTTAAAAATCCATACTTTATTGGGGATATTACACAACTAAAAGATATTATTACAATCTATCAGATTGGGGAAGTTATCTTTTGTGGAAAAAATATGACCGCTAAAGAAATCATCAATTTTATGTCCAACTTGCAAGATACAACAATGGAATATAAAATTGCTCCTCCTGAAAGTTCATACGTAATAGGAAGTAATTCCATCAATAACTCCGGTGATATTTATATGTTGAACATTAACTCTGTCGGCGGAAAAGAAAATAGACGCAGAAAACGTATTTTTGATGTGTTTTTTGCGTTGATATGTTTCATTTTCTATCCATTGCTTGTTTGTTTTGTGCAACGAAAGGGTATGTTTTTTCACAATACGGTATCGTGTCTGGTCGGCAAAAAAACATGGGTGGGATATACCCCTACCCCTACAGATAAACAACAAAATGATTTACCTTTTGTCAGAAAAGGCGTTTTATTTCCTACTGACGCCCTGAATTTGGAACAGTATAACGATGATATTATACAACACGTAAACAGTTTATATGCACGTAACTATAAACTCTTTGCCGATATTCATATTGTTTTGAAGGGATTTAAATACTTGGGACGAAAATATCCTTTATAAATATAGTGTCTGTCTATAAAGTATAATTATAAATTATAAATTATGAATTATGAATTATGAATTATGAATTAGGCTGACGCACGAAACCGCCTAATCAGCGCCGTCATTGCGGGCTTGACCCGCACCCGAAGCGAAGCGGAGAGCAGCGGAGCTAATCCCCTGCTCTAAAACGCGTTGTCGGAGTCCTTGAAGTAAAAGCATCAATGAATTTCCATACAACTTTGCTCGGTATTATCCATGAAATCAAGTATATTTTTGGAGTGAAGATTAATAAGTTCAGCTATTTTCGCTGTCACAAGGTTTCCCGTACGTAACCAAATAATTTTAGGAGGAAAACCTTTGATAAGGCTGATATCATAGAAGTCGGCGTCAAAGGTTACAATCGCATAGTTATTTGCTCGGGCATATTGCCAAATGACAATATCATCATGATTTTCCAGTCCAACAGTTCGCACCTGTTGACTATCGGAAAATATTTCAGGCAAGTAAATAAGAATACGATAAGATATGTTCTGATCGAAAAGTAATTTCATATTAAGTATACTGCAATTTGCGTTCCCTTTCGGCGGCATACGACAGACAGGCTAAAATATCCGTTTCGGTCAGTTCCGGGAAATCATTTGTAATCTCGCTAAACGACATCCCTGACGCCAGCCACCCCAACACATCATAGACCGTAATCCGGGTTTCTCGAATGCATGGTTTCCCGAAACGTTTTTCGGGATTGTATCTAATAATGTCTTTATAATTAATCATATCTGCATTTTTTTTAATACTTTTGCAAAGGTACATCTTTTTCCGATACGCACGATATTTTTGCTTCGCATTTTTCGCATTCGATATAATACAAATAATTAGTGTCTGTCTATAAAGTATAATTATAAATTAGGAATTAGGAATTAGGCTGACGCACGAAACCGCCTAATCAGCGCCGTCATTGCGGGCTTGACCCGCACCCGTAA
>JAIROC010000523.1 GCA_031257735.1 Bacteroidales bacterium
AAACTGTACCGATTTATTGAGCAATGCGGCTTGATCGACTTTGGACACATCAAATTGATTCGGCAATTCTTCTTTAACAAAACTCTTGCATAACGACAAGGTTTGTTGCGTATTGTAATGTCGCTGACGGACATACGAAAAATCATTGATTTTCAATATAGTGTCAGTTATTCTTAAACTTATCATTTAGCAAATATTCTTCAATATTATCCAAAATAGATTCGATATAATTAATTGTTTTGTCTTTCATTAATATCAAATCTTGAATGGAATAATCTTTTCCTACTTCCGTAAAAGAATATGTACCATGCGCCAAATCATTCCGTTTGTTTTTTATTGTTATCAGCCAATTTCCATCTTCTGTTTTTGTTAAGTCCGTATTGGAATCAAACCCGTATTTATCGCTAAATTCCTTTATTTTCCTGCCGTCAATGTTTCCATTAAAAAGTTTTTTCTTTACTTCCGCATTGAAACTATGTTTGATAATATCAGTAGCAATATTCTTAATGTCTTCAACAAATTTTTTGGAATTTACATTTTTGATATTACTGATAATTAAACTTTTAAGTTCTGTTTTTAAATCATTAAACGATGCCGATTTCAAATGAATATTGTTGTGAATCTCTTCAATGGCATTGGAAATACTGGATTCAACCAAATTGTAAAGCATCAATATTAAATTGGATTTCAGTATCTTGAATAACGCGTCGTCAGCATTTTGAGGCTGATATTGATTGAGATAGTCAAAGTAAGTGTTAATCTCATTTTTACGCTCATTAAAAATCGCTTTTACAGAAGTCATAATCCCAATAATTTATTTTTCACAAATTCAATTCTGCCAACAACTTTTGCTTTGTTGTTTGCAGAGCCGGAAGTAGTTTGTTCTTTAAATTCGGGGGAATTTAACCATTCATTGATATTGTCTGTGACCAAATTATCTCTTTCTCTTAATGCAAGTGTTACGCCAATCGCAATTGCCTCAAATCTCGTTCTTGCTATGGAACTGCTATTCTCACTTTTTTTGAAACCATACGGGAAATTTTGATTTACAAAATTCAGCATACCGCCAAATTGCTGCAACATATTTTCTCTATCAAACCCATTTTCATGTTTTGATTTCATATAATTATCTATAAAATCCTCTACGCTATGAACAAATGCTTGATAATTGTCGGCATAAGCAAAATATCTTAGAATCAGTTCCTGTGCTTCGCCTCTGACCTTTCTTTTTTCAGAAATCGGACAAAGAACGGCAAATAATTCATTGTTGGAACATTCCTCAATAAAATTGTAAAAGTCTCCGTCATATAAACCTTTGCGGAGTTCCATCGGCAACAAATCGTAAGGTTTAGTATTTATTCTCTCAAATAAATCACGCCTTACATCACTTGACGCCTTTTCTGTTAATTCTATTGAACGCAAAGTTTTTCTTAAAAATCTTCTTTGACGACTTTCGGGTAAATCGGAAAATTTAAATCCATTCAATAAATCCAATTTTTCTAATCCCTCCAATTCAAATTCACCGTTTTTAAAAGCATTAAGAGTCCTGATTCGTTGTGAACCATCTACGATTTCCAACCTGCCTGTATCTTTATCGTCTGCGAAAAACAGATAAGGAATAGGCAAATCTAAAATAATGGATTCAATAAATTTTGACATTTTTTCTTTATCCTCTCCCCAAACGAACTCTCGTTGGTATTTTGGAATGAAAAATTCATTCTTCTGATATTTATCAATCAGAACTTCCACCGGATATTCCCGCGTATCAAAAGCGACAGGCTCTTTTTCTTCAATAATTTGTTGCTCTGCTCTATTTTGGTCTTCTACTGTTATTGCCATAATTTATATTCTTTCAAATGATTTTTTATACTTTTTGCTATAACTTGTCCTAATTTTGGTGGAACAGCATTTCCAATTTGCCGACAAATGATAGAGGGATTATACTTTTCCAATGATTCAAAAAACATATAATTCATCGGAAAAGTTTGAAACAAAGCAGCTTCACGCAATGTAATCGCCCTATCTTGTTCGGGGTGTCCAAACCTTCCATTTCCTAATCCCGTACAATGAGTTGTCATTGTAGGAGCAGGCTCATTCCATTTCATTCTGCCGTAAACGCTACCATAAGTTTTGCCGGACGGTTTTTTAAAACAATCTAATATTAAATCTTGCGACCAAGTTCTCCATCCTTCTCCTTCTTTTGTGGCTTTTATTCTTTTGAGATTCAAATCTGATAATTTTCTTGCTCTATGAAGCGGATCATTTGTATCGTATTCGCCAGCATTGACAATCTTTAATTTACCAATAATGTCTTTTACTGTAACATATTCGTCAGGCGTATGAGTTTCGGGAATTAAAGAAATTTCTCCCAATGTAGAAGCCAGTAAAACCAATCTTCTTCGCCTTTGCGGAATTCCGTAATCGGGACAAAAAACAACTTTGTATGAAACAAAATAACCTAATGATTTCAACTTGTCGTGAAAATCTTTGAATATGGTATATTTACTAAAATCAACTAATTGTGGGACATTTTCCATTGAAATAATTGTTGGTTGTGTTTCTTCTACCAGACGAGAAAAAGAATACAATAAATTTAATTTTTCCTCATCTTTTTTCTTTACTTTGAAACTATATGAAGAAAAAGGTTGGCAAGGTGCACAGCCTACTAAAATTTTCAAGTTTTCTCCAAATTCTTTTTCCAGCGTTTTACCCCTCAATTTGCTTACATCTTCTGTATGAAAAACAGCATTGTTGTTTGTTTCGTATGCAAATTTACAGGAAATATCAGTATCATAGCCGGAAATTACATTAAAATCCTCCATACGAAACCCATACGAAAGCCCTCCAATTCCGCAAAACAAATCTATTACCGCTATGTTACTTTTTTTCTCCATACAAAAATTTCTGCAAAGGTACAAATTTCCATGATACAAATCATATTATTTTTTTTCTATCATTACATTTTTTTCTATTTCCTTTTCCACCATATCTTTAGCCTCGTTCAATAACCGTTTACTTTCGCCGCAAAGGTAAAAACTTTTTTCGATTAATTCGGCGATTTGTTGTTGGCTTTCTTTGTCAATTATCGGAATGATAATATTCTTTATGTCTGTTGAAGAAATATTAGTTTGGACTCCACCGGTTCCTATTCTTTCTAATTGATATTTTCCAACAATAGAATTTAACAACATTGATAAAATATGAGGATTGTAATTTTTAGAAGAAATCTTCATGATTCTTTGATTGATTACAATTTGTTCTTTCTCTTTTACAACGCAACTTAAACCGATTGTCCCTGACATAGAAACCAAAATATCATTTT
>JAIROC010000537.1 GCA_031257735.1 Bacteroidales bacterium
CATTCTATCACCGTTCTTACGAAAATGTTAATCCAATAGAAATAAGTATATATCCCGACAAAATGGTTATTCTTTCTTTTCCCGGACCATTGCCGCCAATAGATAAAGATGCTCTGAAAATGGAAAAGGTTTTGGCGCGCGATTACCGTAACCGGCGAATAGGCGATATGCTTAAAGAACTGGATTTGACCGAAGGTAGAGGTACTGGATTTCCTCTTATTTACGGCGCAATGAAAAAAAACGGCTCGCCAAAACCGGTTTTTGAAACTGATGAAAAATATACGCATTTTCTCACTATCCTGCCGGTGCAACCCGACTTTTTGAAAGCGATAGAAAAAGAAAAAAAACGTAAAAGAAATAAATCGGTGTATTTAGAAAAAATATTGGAGTTGATTCGTGAAAATCCGAGAATTACAGCAAAAAATATGGCTGAAAAAATTAAATTGTCCGAAAGAACAGTTAGAATCATACTCGCAGACTTACAAGATGAACAATTGATAGAAAGAACAGGCTCCCGAAAAGAAGGTATGTGGAACCTGAAATAATCAGGCGCGTTTGCAGGTTAACATGCAAAATAAATTGCATGTTAAATTGCATGTTAAATCGTGCGTTAAGTCGCATATTTACAGTATTTTAATTGTATGTTGATCGTATTTTAAATTGCATGTTACTGCATGTTATTGCATGTTACTGCATGTTAAATTTAACTACAAAGTTTCACGAAGTTGCACAAAGTTTTTTGATATCGGAAGACATGGAGAAAAATAATATTGAAGATATTCAATTTTTCTACTCTTATTTTTTAATGACGCCTGAGTAGTTACAAATTTAGAAATAGTAGTGTTTGACAGTACTTCCGGTGGACTTTTTCGGCATTAGCTAATATAATGCATTTCGAAATTGCGAATTATTTTTTTTGATTACTTTTGCACTTTAAAATAAAAAAGACATGATAAGTGATAAATTATCTTTTTCGACAAATCTCTTTTGGGATGCAGACCTGTCGGAATTGGACATGGAACAGCATGCGTCTTACGTTGTGGAACGTGTGCCGGATTATGGCGACTGGGATGACCGGAAGTTAATATGCCAATATTATGGTATGGAAAAAATTAAATCAATAGCGCTCGGAATACGTAGTATGGAACGTAAGTCTTTGTCTTTTATTGCAACAGTTACAAATACTCCCGAAAATCAATTCAGATGTTACACACTTTTGCAGTCCAAGAATCTACACTGATACTTTTGAAAGAATTGCAGAAAATACCGGCATTAAGTAATGAGAAATTAATAACATATAATAGTATCCACAGATTACACAGATTTTTGAATCTGTGTAAATCTGTGTAATCTGTGGATAAATTCCCTGTTGTATTGTTTATTTTGTTTCTTTCAGATTCCTAAATGGAATTATAAATTGAATGTATCAAAATAACTATCACAAGTTATTTATTTCGTATCCCTAAATGGTTTACGATTAGTAGGCGGAACGGTTCTTGCTTTACAATTGGGACACAGACGCTCTATAGATTTGGATTTTTTCGGTTCAATTGATATGAATGGAACTTCCATTTGTAAAATTTTAACTGATGCGGAATTTGATGCACTCTCCGAACGAGATGCTACTAATATTCATATATTTAAGGTGAATAATGTGAAAGTTGATATGGTAAATTTTCCTTTTGAGTGGTTGGAATCTCCCATCGAAATCGAAAAGGTTCCTATGCCGGAGATGCTTATCCCAACAAGATGGGAAACTATTAAATCTACTATTAGACAGTTGATGAGACAATAATGTTTAACTAAATAAAAATAAATTATTATGGCACGATTGCTTTATAAACAAGATTCTACAGCGTTCTACAGACGCTTAACTCGTCGTCACATCCGTTTGTGCGGACAGGTAAAGGGCGGCGCTTCGTATGCTCAGAATATTCAGCCGAAACTGGATAATCTACAACAAAAGTCGCAGACGCTTTCGGCGACGGAAGATGTGTACGAAAATACTTACGACGATTTGCTCCTCAAAGATTCGTATCTCGACGATTCTGTCCGTACACTTTTTGAGCGCACGAAACAGTATGACCGCGAAAACGGAAGTAACATATCCGTATTGCTGTTTCCCGATTTGACGTTCTCGGATATCGTCAATATGCCGTATTCCGAAGAGCCTAAAAAAGTTAGCAGTTTGATACAGAAATTGGAAACTCTGGACGCTAATCACGAACTTCGTCCTCTCGCCGGTATGCTTCAACAACGTGTCGATGCTGTAAACACTGCTTTAGACGCTCGTCAACAGGCTGCCGACGCTGTTCGCAGAGCGCGGGTCGATGAAGAATTAGCTAAAAACGAACTTCGGGCGCAATACGAAGCTAATTATTTGGATGCAAGAAAATTTTTGGGCAAACAGGTTGCGGAATCACTGTTCCCGAAAGTGAGTTCGAAGACTGCGAAAAAACAGGAAAACGATATTATTATTGAGCCGTAGGAATAAAATCCTTCGAAAATCGCCATTAAAGCATTATGAGACTCTGCCAAAGTGTTGGGAGAGGTAATTAATTTTTTATGAGACTCTGCTAACGCATCGAGAGACCGTAATAATTTTTTACGACGCTCTACTAAAGCGTCAAGAGAGTCAATTAATTTTTTATGACGCTCTGCTAAAAGCGTTGATAGAGTCCAATAATTTTTTATGACGCTCTTCCAAAGCGTCAAGAGAGTGAATAATTTCTTTATGACGCTCTCCCAAAGCGTTGATAGAGTCCAATAATGTTTTAATTGCTCTTTCCGAGGCTTTGACAGAGTGAAATAATTTTTTCTGACCACGAAGTTACACTAAGTTGCACAAAGTAAGGAAAAAAACTTAGTGTAACTTGGTGTTCTTTGCGGTTGAGAAAAATTTAACCACTAAGTTTCACGAAGTTACACAAAGTAAGGAAAAAAGCTTAGTGTAACTTGGTGTTCTTTGCGGTTGAGAAAAATTTAACCACGAAGTTGCACGAAAATGGAAATGAATAAAAATGCAGAACAACAATAAACGCATAGCAAAAAACACTTTAATGTTGTATTTTAGACAGATACTGATTCTATTGGTAAGTCTTTATACGGTACGCATAGTGTTGAATATACTTGGTATTGAGGATTATGGGATTTACACTGTAGTAGGTGGTATCGTAGCGTTTTTCTCATTTCTTAGTGGTACAATGGCTTCAGCCACTCAGCGTTTTTTTTCATTTGCTTTAGGTCAGAATGATTCTGAAAGATTAAAAAAAACTTTTACAGTAAACTGGCTAATTTATGGAGGGATAGCTATTGTTGCACTGATTTTACTCGAAACTGTAGGATTGTGGTTTGTGAATGAGCAATTAAAAGTGCCACCGGAAAGATTTGAATCTGTACGTTGGATATATCATTTTTCCATATTAACGTTTATTGCAACAATTCTTACAACGCCATTTATGTCTATTATTATTGCTCATGAGGATATGCAAATTTATGCATATGTATCAATAATCGAAGCAATTATGAAATTGAGCGCAGTGTTTTTATTGAAATCTGTAACATGGGATAAACTTGAATTATATGGCATGTTGCTTTTCGCTGTATCCATTATTAATGCAATCATATATATTGCTATATGTACCGGAAAATATACAGAATGTCAATTTCGACATTTTTATTGGGACAAAGGATTATTGCATGAAATTATGGGATTCACAGGTTGGACATTATTTGGTCAGATAACTTCAGTTGCGCGAAATCAGGCAGTTACTATTATGCTAAATCAAGTGTTTAATCCGGTCATAGTAGCAGCAAGAGCAATAGCAGTCAATATCACAGGACATATCAATATGTTTTCCAATAATTTTAATGTGGGACTATCACCACCAATAATAAAATTATATGCAGCAAATAATAAAAAAGAAATGTTTTTATTGATATATAATGGATCAAAAATTACTTTTTTTCTAATGTGGGTTTTTGCATTGCCATTATTTCTTGAGATGGATATCATATTGAAAATATGGTTGAAAAATCCTCCATTCGAAGCAGTATTATTTACACGCCTGGCTTTGGTCGAAGTATTGATAAATTCTATCAGTTTACCGATAGGTACAACTGCTCGTGCACCGGGTAAAATGAAAGTTTATGAACTGACTCTTGGAAGTATTCAGATAGTAATTTTTATTGTGTCGTGGTTCGTGTTGGCAATGGGAGGTTTAGCTTATTCGGTGTTTGTGATTGCCATAATTGCAAATTTAGTTATGTTTGCGGTTCGTTTGTTGATTGTCAGAAAATTAATAACTCTTTCGTTGAACTCCTTTTTCAGACAAGTGCTTTTTCCAATATCAATGGTAATATTATTCTCGGTTACACCTTCATTAATGGTGTATTTATTTCTGCCCAAAACAATAGTTTTTACTATTATCTTGGTATTATTGAGCATAATAATCACTTGTGCAAGTATGTACTTTTTAGGATTTAATAAACAGGAACAGGAAAAAATACGACATATAATTAAAAGTAAAATTTATAAATATTTCAGATGTTATTGATATGAAAGTATTAGTTTTAGGAGGAACTGGGGCTATTGGAATTCATTTGGTTCGACTTTTGTCTGAGAATGGTATCGAAACTTTTGTAACTTCCCGTAACCCAAAAGAATCCAAAAATAGCATAAAATATATACAGGGAAATGCTTATGATATTTTTTTCTTAAAAACAATTTTAGAAGAACATTGGGACGCCATTGTAGATTTTATGATTTATACGACGCAAAATTTTAAAGAACGTGTAAGTTTATTTTTAAATGCAACAAATCAATATGTTTTCTTGAGTTCTGCTCGTGTATATGCCAATGTTGAACCTATAATTACGGAAAATTCACCTCGTTTGCTTGACGTTTCCGACGATAAAGAGTATCTGAAAACAGATGAATATGCTCTGGCAAAAGCACGACAGGAGGATATTCTAAAAAAATCAGGACATAAAAATTGGACAATAATTCGTCCTTACATTACATATAGCGAAAATCGGTTGCAACTTGGCATTTTGGAAAAAGAGATATGGCTTTACAGAGTATTACAAGGAAAGACCATAGTATTTTCGGAAGATATCTATCAAAAGAAAACTACACTAACCTACGGTTTGGATGTATCAAAAGGAATTGCTTCAATAATCGGTAATTCTAAAGCGTTGGGAGAAATTTTTCAGATTACGCAGAATAAAGAAGAAAGCAGAACATGGGGAGAAATTTTTGAAAAAATTTATGTCCCTGTAATGGAAAAATATTTAGGACACAAACCAAAAATTTTGTTGTTAGACAAAGAACAATTTTTAAAAATTCCATTTGGAAAATATCAGATAATATATGACAGGTTATTTGACCGTTCTTTTGACAATTCAAAAATTGAAAAATATTTTGGCACAAAAGATTTCACAAAACATGAAACAGGATTACAAAACTGTTTGGAAAAATTTTTAAGGAATCCTCAATTTAAGAATATAAATTGGCATATAATGTCTAAAATGGATAGATATACCGGAGAAATATCATTTTTAACAGAATTAAAGTCTTTTATGCAGCGAATAAAATCGTTACACCATAAAATAAAAAATAAAATACTACAATAGCAAAAAATATTATTATGTCAAAATATTATACAGATGAGCGCAATGTCCAAATAGTGGTTGCATTACTCAAACAACACGGAATACGAAAAGTTATAGCATCTCCCGGTTCTACTAACATAACATTTGTACGAAGTGTACAGGTTGATCCTTTTTTCGAAGTATATTCTTCGGTTGATGAGCGTTCGGCAGCCTATATGGCTTGCGGGTTAGCTGCCGAATCGGGAGAACCGGTGGTAATAAGCTGTACCGGAGCGACTGCATCGCGGAACTATTTACCGGGACTTACGGAAGCCTACTATCGTAAACTTCCTGTATTGGCTATTACTTCTACCCGGGATATTTCAAAATATGGACATCTCGAAGACCAGGTAATAGACCGTTCTGTTATCCAAAAGGATGTGGCGAGATTGAGCGTAACATTACCAACCGTAAAAGATAAAAACGATGTTTGGGAATGTGAGATTAAAGCAAATCGAGCCATTCTGGAACTTAAAAGACATGGTGGCGGTCCTGTTCATATCAACCTTATCACCAAATATACACTTAGCTATACATCCAAAGAATTACCCAAAGTGCGTGTTATCAATCGTATAACCTTTGATAATGAATTTCCATGTATTCCACAAGGTAAAGTAGCTGTGTTTGTTGGTTCACATCAATCATTCTCACAAGAACAAACTGCTGCTATTGATCGTTTTTGCGTCGCATACAATGCAGTCGTATTATGCGATCACACAAGTAGCTACAATGGTAAATATAAAGTATTGTTTTCTCTTACATTTTTCCAGTTTCAATTAGATAACAGTTTATTAATTCCTGATACGTTGATACATATTGGTGAAATTTCCAGTTTCTACGCTTGTTTTGGTAATGTCAAACAAGTGTGGCGTCTAAGCGAAGACGGCGAAGTGCGCGATACATTTCATAAATTACGTTATGTTTTCGAAATGCCGGAACAAAGTTTTTTTGAACATTATGCCGAAAGTAATGATTATGTAATAACAAATGATTATTTACAACAATGGAGGACACAAAGAGATGAACTTATTAGTAAAATTCCCGAATTGCCTTTTTCTAACATTTGGATTGCCTCCCAAATGGCTCATCGCATACCAAAAAATTCGGTTATTCATTTCGGAATTCTCAACAGTTTACGTTCGTGGAACTTTTTTGAACTACCTCAAACTGTATTTTCCGCATCAAATGTAGGGGGGTTTGGTATAGACGGATGTGTTTCGTCGTTAATCGGCGCATCACTTAATAATAAAAACAAACTGTATTTTGGGGTGGTTGGAGACTTAGCTTTTTTCTATGACATGAATTCTATAGGCAACAGACATATAAGCAATAATATACGTATTATGGTTGTTAATAATGGCAAGGGCGCTGAATTTAAAATCGGCAATCATGTTGCTATGCAATTTGACGACGAAACCGACGAGTATATTGCAGCAGCTCGACATTACGGAAATCAATCGCCAACACTTGTCAAACATTATGCTCAAGATCTTGGTTTTGAATATTTGAGTTCTTACAACAAGCACGAGTTTGAGTTAGTGTATGAACAATTTCTTGCGCCCAAAATTAAAGAAAAACCAATATTGTTTGAGGTATTTACTAATAGTTCTGATGAGAATAAAGCTATCGAAATAATCCGGCAAACAGGAATAAACATAAAAGGCAAGGCGAAACAGATGGTAAAACAAGTACTTGGTGAAAAAGCGGCAAAAGCATTTAACAGGATTGTAAAGTAGAATAAATGAAAACAGGTATTATAACGTATCATAACGCATTGAACGCAGGAGCCGTTTTGCAGGCTTATGCTCTACAAACGGTTTTACAACGATTGGGACATCGTGTTGAATTTATTAATTATTATCCACAACGCAAATATACTGTACGTTCATTTATTGCAAAATCACCATTTCGTATGTGGAATAACTGGAAAGATATCATAAACGGAATAAGATACAGTAATAAAGGTATATTTGGTCAATTGTTGATTCTTGGTGAAATCAGTTATAACAGTGAAAGTGAACTCAATGAACATCCCCCTATATATGACTTATATATAGCGGGAAGTGATCAGATTTGGAATGCTTTCAGAACAGTTCAGAAATTTTTTTTCTTAAATTTCGCGCCCAAAGGCAGTCGCAAAATATCTTTTGCTGCCAGCTTGGGACAATGCAAAATACCGGATGTTCTGCATAACGAAATACGAGAATTACTTTCCGATTTTGAGTTAATCAGTGTAAGAGAAAAAAATGGAGTTGATTTTATTCAATCTCTATTACCGGAAAAAACAATTTATCATATTCAAGACCCGACCTGTATGCTGAAAGCAACAGATTATTTTTCAATTGCAGAAATTCCAAACGAAAGAAACTATATAGCCTCTTATATGCTGGCGCTTTTAGATAAAGGGCAAAACAAAATAATAAATCTGATAAAACAGAGGCTAAACAGGAAAATCATAAATTTGCGTAATCCTGATACCTGTATTCGCCTGTCTAATGCTAAAAACAGTATTGTTACTCCTCGACAATGGTTAGGTTACATGATAAATGCAGATTTTGTAATTTGTTCGTCGTTTCATGCAGTTATGTTTTCTTTAATTTTCCATAAACCTTTTATTGTTATCCAACCACAGTTAACAATGGAACAGGGCGGCAATGCGAGAATTCATTCGTTATTAGAACCAATCGGATTAATAAATCGATGTGTATATGGCACACATGACAGCGAAAACAATATCATTGAAATATTACAGAAAAATATTGACTGGGAAACTGTCGATAGTTATTTACAAAACGGTACAGAAAACAGTCTTAATTACTTAAAACGAATATTATGATTTCAGTAGTTATTCCACTTTATAACAAGGCTCATACCATAGAACGGACATTAGGTTCCGTTCTTACGCAGACATTCAAAGAATTTGAAGTGATTATTGTAAATGATGGTTCAACGGATAATGGCGTTGAAGTAATTAAAAATTTCACCAATGATTATCGAGTTCGCATTATTAATCAGGAAAATCAGGGAGTCAGTGTTACTCGAAACAGAGGCGTTGCGGAAGCAAAATATGAATATATTGCTTTTTTGGACGGAGATGACGAATGGATTTCCGGTTATCTGCAATCAGTAATAAACGTAATTACTAAATTTCCAACAGCAGGAATGATATGTACGGCAGGATTTGTATATGGAGGGGATAAAATGTGTTCTCGTATTGCAAAAAAATATAATAACAAGGTCACATTAATCAATTTCTTCGAGAATCCACATGTTTTTGTACATACAAGCGCTACAGTAGTGAAAAAAACCGCGTTTTATAAAACACAAGGATTTCCCGCAGGTATGAAAAATAATGAAGATTATGCCTGTTTTTTTTCTATTGCAATGATTTCGGATGTTGTATATAACGGATGTCCGTTAAGCATATATTGGGGGAATATTCCAGGACAAGCGACATCCGAAAAAAATATGGACAGTCATGTTATAAACAGGCATAATTTATGTTATGCGAATTGGGTGAAATCAGGAAAACAGAACCGAACATTTTTGATTTTTATGAAGTATGAAATCAGACATCAAATACTTGGTTATTTAAAAAATAAAAATGCAACCGCCTTAAATTATTTAATGGATAATCTTTCAAACGAAATAAAACGTCATTTTTCGTCTTTTGAATGGCTGTTATATAAAAAATGGTGCACGTTGAGTATTACATATATATATTTGACCAAGATAATATGGCGAACACACGGTTATCCTGTTGTAAATTACAAATAAAGCAAGATGAAAATTTCAAATAGAGTCCTGTATCCGGATTTTATAACATTACAGGAAGTTTCCATGAGATATATTTTCGCGATACTTCTTTTCATGGTTAATCCTTTTTTGTGTGTAGGGTTTATGATTTTTTTCACCATGCTATCCCAATCGAAAGAAGTGACATGGATAAAAATGTTTTTGTTTTTACTGGCATTGTTCATGGGATTAATACAATCGACCCGTATAATTAAATTTGGAGAACCAAGCGACTGGCCCATGTACATGAATTATTTTTCCGAAGCCGATGGCAAAGATTTAATGACATATATGCAAACCGGTTATATGCGTGAAACCTCTAAAGAGCCGGTATACAGGATTATCAATTATTTGGGATTTTATGTTTTCGGCGGAAACTTTGTCTTATTTGCAGCAACACTGGTTTTCACAATGTATTTTTCTTTTTATCAGGCTATCTATAAATTTTGGAAAGCAAGTTTCACTGACGTCCGATTGTTGATTGCGGCTATTGTTTTATTTACTTTTATTACAGAAAATTTCGGGATAACGAACAATCTATTGCGTCAACAGTTTGCAACGGGAATAATGTCATACGTCATTGCTTCGAAAGTCGTAGATAATAAAATGAACTGGTGGCTGGCGCTTGTTGCATGTTTTATTCATACTTCGATGTTTGTATATTTACTTATTCTGTTTATAAAACCTTTATATGAAATTATCCGACCGAAATATATGCTTTGGTTTTGTGGAATATTGATAATCGGAGGATTTATTATGCAAAGAATTTCATTTTTTGCCAATTTGTTTTCATTTTCAGACACATTATCTTATGGACTTTATCGTGTAAGTAAACTGAATGACTTATATGAAAATCCTGATGTAATGAGTAATACGACAGTGTATTATAATATTGGATTATTTTTACTTGTAACATTAAAACTGAACTATATAGATACTCCAGTAAACAGGAGTCAGATATTTTATACAAATCTATTATTCTTTGTGTTTTTGCTGTGCGCTGTTTTTAGTTTTGCGCCTTTGCTTCAGATACGCCTTTATATCTCCCGTTTTTTCCTGATGCCTTTTGTTGTTCCTCTTTTATTTCACAGACAACCGTTTATTAACAGGATTTATTTATGGTCGATAGTTGTATTTTTTCTTATGCGTTTCTTTGTTTCTTTTGACCGGATGCATGATGGAGAGTTTTTTCCTTCGATTAACAGTTTGGTTTATAACAGCGTATTTCATTATTTTCCTTAATTGTCTGAACTGTGATTGGGTGCATTTCAACTGTCGCTTCGTCATTGCGAACGCAGTGAAGCAATCCAGAAAATAAAACATCTGGATTGCTTCACTGCGTTCGCAATGACTGACACGCCGGTTATGATGAAGCGACAAGTTGAAATGCGCCCCTGTGATTTATCTGATTTAGGGATACGAAATAAATAACTTGAGACAGTTATTATGAATCATTCAATTTATACAACAGGTATCCACAGATTACACAGATTACACAGATTTACACAGATTAAAAAATCTATATTAACGAAATTATGAATAAAGTTTCAATTTTTACTCTTAAAGCCTTGCGTAAAATATACGCAAAAACATTTTCCGTGAAGCCATTGGATAAACCGGAATGTATTCGGGATGCGGATATTGCGTCTCAATTGATTTACGACAAATTGACGTCGGAAGAGCCTTGTATGATTGCCCGACTGGGAGCTACGGAATTAATGACAATGGTTAATTATTTGGGTGTACATCTAAAGGACAGGAAAAATATTTTTAAATATATTAAAGGACAAAGATTAGAATGGTGGTGGGGCGAAAATTGTCTTCGACAAATGAAACAATGGAGCGGTTTTTTTCCTCCAACTATTGAAAAAATAGAACAGTTTTGTGAGTTGATGCTGGATGATATGAGAGAAGTGGATATATTGGGTAGCTGGTTGGCAAATGAATCATATTTCAATCGTGAACTTCGGAACGCCACAAAAGTTAAACTTCATTTGTTAAGTCCTTATTGGACTGACCAGTCATGGATGCTTGCTTTGCAGGGAAAGAAAGTGTTGGTAGTCCATCCTTTTGCAGAACTAATCGAAAAGCAATATCGCGAAAATCGCAGCAAACTATTTAAGAATCCAACTATTCTTCCATTATTTCAATTACAGACAATTAAAGCCGTGCAAAGTCTCGGCGGAGAGTCAAATGGATTTAAAGACTGGTTTGAAGCATTGGATTGGATGAAACAGGAAATAAATAAACGTGATTATGATATTTGCCTGATTGGATGCGGCGCTTACGGTTTTCCACTGGCGGCATATATAAAGCGACAGGGAAAAAAGTCTGTTCATTTAGGAGGAGAAATACAAATTTTGTTTGGCATTCGCGGACGGAGATGGGAAGACCCTAATTTGGGCGCTGACTGGGGAATGCCGTTTACTCATTTGTCTATGATGAACGAATATTGGACAAGACCGGGAGACAATTTAAAATCCCGAAATGCTGCTCAAATTGAAGATAATTGTTATTGGTAAATGTTTATGATAAAAATATTAAAAAAAATAGTTAGAGGTATTCGTCGTATTTTTAAAAAGATACGCATTAAACTCTATTTAAGAACATGCAAGGAAAAAGGAAATAATATTAGCCTTTATTTCCCATTAACGATTGAAGCACGGTTTAATGTTTCGATAGGAAATAATAGCGCTATTAGTACTTATTGTCATATTTGGGGCGCAGGTGGCGTGAAAATTGGGAATGATGTTTTAATTGCTGCTCACTGCTGCATTACATCGCAAACTCATGATACATCTTGTGAAATACTGCGGGGACGCATGATTTTTAAAAAAGTGGTGATTGAGGATAATGTATGGCTGGGTTATAATGTGATTGTTTTGCCAGGCGTTACTATTGGTACAGGTAGTGTAATTGGCGCAGGAAGCGTTGTTACAAGAGATATACCCCCTTATTCTATTGCAGTAGGTAATCCTGCGAGAGTGATAAAGAAAAGAAAAATAATGATATAGATTAACTTAATAAGCATAAAATATGTATAATTTAAATAAAGTACATCCTCTTCAAATTGATGACCTCGTTCGTGTTGGTAAAAATGCTGATGGTGGTTATATATTGTCTAATCAGCAAATAGAAAAAACAGAAATTTTGTTGAGTTTTGGAATTTACAATGAATGGTCGTTTGAACAAGACTTTTACAAAAAAAAGAATGAAAAGTTGACGATTTATGCGTTTGATTATTCTGCCACACCGCTAAAACTTGTGTACAGAGCTCTAAAACATCTGGATGCATTTGTCCGATATTGTGTAACAGGTAGAATTTCATTATCAACATCTTCTTTGAAAAGAACAATATGCTGTTTACAAGCGTCAATGTCTTTAAAACGATTTTTTCGAAAAGACAAAAACAGATTTTTTATCCCTAAATTTCTTGGACCGGCAGATGACAATCTCTTTTGTTCTATTAGTAGTATATTTGATAAGTTGTTAAATGGTGACGTTAAAAATCTTTCGGTTTTTATTAAAATGGATATTGAGAAATGGGAATATTGTACTTTGCCTCAATTTGTGCCGTTTTTTAATAAAATAAACGGTTTGGTAGTTGAATTCCACAATCTTGATATTGCAGGAAAAAATTTTGAAAATATTATTGATATTCTTTCCCCATATTTTGACATTGCCCACGTACATGCTAATAATGCGGGAGGATTAATATATGGTACAAATCTTCCTATGCTTTTAGAAGTTACGTTTATCAACAAAGATTTATTAATAAGCAGAGATAACAGTAAACAAAATTATCCAATCAAAGATATTGACTTTCCCAATATTGCAGGAAAACCTGATATTCCATTATCTTTTGGTTGAATCATGATGAAATATATTGCTGTTCTTATAACTATTCATAACCGCAAGGAACAAACTTTGAAATGTTTAACAAAATATTCTCGAACAATTTGCAGACAGAATAATATCCGGATAAATTCAAATCCACATTATTCGGGAAAAAGTTACTACAATTACAAAAAAATGTAGTACTTTTGTCCCAAAATATAATTAGAAAAATGGATTCGGAAATAAAGACGCTGTTTGAGCATAATGAGGGTTATCTTACAAGAAAACAAATACCCGATAAATCTACCTATAATAAACTTTTGAAGATGATTGAAGAAGGTGTAATTGTACGGGTCAAGTCGGGAATATACAGTTATGGCGACATTTATTCGGGAACTATGATTGATGTAGAGAAAATCGTTCCCAATGGCGTGCTTTGCCTTTTTTCTACCTGGCAGCATTATGGTTTGAGTACATCAATCCCTCATTCATTCAATATCGCAGTAGAAAGAGGACGTAAAATCAAATTGCCTGATTATCCGCCAATTCAACTGTATCATTGGACAAAAAAATATTACGAACTGGGTATCACAATCGAAAAGATATACGATTATACAATAAAGATTTATGATATTGAAAAATCGGTTTGCGATGCGGTTAAATTTCGTAATAAAGCAGGAATGGATATTGCTGTTGAAGTGGTAAGAAACTATGTGAGGCGAAAAGACAGGAATTTCGATAAACTTACAAAATATGCCCGCCAAATGCGAATTGA
>JAIROC010000576.1 GCA_031257735.1 Bacteroidales bacterium
AATTCTTCTTTGAAGACATATTCTATTGATATAACTGAATCGATGCCATTTTCCTATTGGTCAGACTATGCGTCTCGCGAAAAAACGGACTGAGTAGAGCGTATCGTAGCCTTGATAAATATTGACCTTTGCTGCCCAAATGTCTTATAAGGAATTTTATGGAAACCCTTGGCAAATAACAAGATTTTTGATAATATAACAAAAAAGGAATATAATCCAATACGGATATATGAAAAGAGACTCTGACTGATGTTCGATTTGGAATACTATACACTTCCAAATGGTGAGAAGCCCGTTGCCACTTTTATCGACAGTCTTGATGTGCAAATGCGGGTTAAAGCCCTTGGAAGTTTTGCAATACTCGCAGAGTATGGAAACTTACTCCGTGAACCGTATTCGAAAGCCGTTTCTAATGGTTTATTTGAACTGCGTATCAAATTTGCGGGAGATATTACAAGGATTTTTTATTTTTTTTGTACCAAAAATACTATTGTACTAACAAATGGTTTTCTGAAAAAGACACAGAAAACGCCGAAACGGCAAATCGAGCTTGCTTTGAAATACAAAACCGACTACGAAAAGAGGAAGCAAGATGGATGACTTTAAAGAGCATCTGAAAAAACAACTCGAAAACCCAACATTTGCAGCTGAATGGAAACGTCAAGAACCAGAACGGGAATATATCAGAGCTATTGTGGGTGCCCGTATAGAACAGAATATGACACAAGAAGAATTATCGATAAAAACAGGGATAAGACAATCTAATATAAGCAGAATTGAGAACGGATATTGCAGTCCGACCGTTGCCACATTACAACAAATTGCGGCTGGAATGGGCAAGACGCTGTATATTGAATTCAGATGAACTCTGAAACAGTGAGATTAGGAGACTGTAAAGACCAAGAGAGTTGAAAATCTCAAAAAATAAATTGCCACTTCACCGTAACAGAGATAACCACTATTTTGGTCGATATCTCGGCTGTACCCGTTGAGTACAAAATAAGTCAAAAATCACGCTGGTAAACTATTCGCTCGCGAGTGTCACCCATGGATAATCAACAGCGCCCAAGGAGTCCAGTATACAAATAAGGTGAAAGGAGTGTCGAGACTCTCTACTCGACTGGCAAATATGCTTTGCAAATGGCTTGAAATAATAAGATGGAGAAAAAAAGTAATTGCGAAATGCGTTATGTGTGAAAAAGAGTATAAAGCTGATCCAAATGATGTTGAGTATGAGTATGTTAATTCAGAAGAGGAGCCTCAAAAAATCAGCGGCATGTGTCCTGAATGTGTAAATATAGCAAGAAAAACTAAAATACTTGCTGACTTACGGGAAGGCAGGCTTGATCCCTTTTCCCGCCGTAAGTATTTCTAGGAGCCTGTCGGTCATAACCATTGACTAAAATTGATAATCGAGTAATTGCACTATACTCTAGTTCATTACTATTATCACGCTATCTTGGGAAAGTCACATTTTAAATACTAAATGGATAGTATTGATCAAGTATTTACAGCGTGAATTTCGCAAGGTGAAGGGGCAATGATAACGAACTAAACTATCTTGCAATCACTTCTTTGTTAATTTTGGTCAATTTTTATGGCCGACAGACTTCTAATATCAATATTTTGTACCTTAAAAACTTGCTGCGAAAGTTGAGTTATAGGAAAATCGATCCAATCTTTTAGGGTAGTATGATCTGGAGTATGATCTGGAGTCAAGTTTTTTATCTCTTTGACCAGGACAAAACTCAAATGATCGTGTATAATTTCAAAATGGCCATCCGAAATTTGGGCGTTGACACGCTCAATGTTATCCCTGACAGTTTGTAATATGCCCAAAGGAAAGGAATACATCATTTTCGCAATAAAATACAGGCTTTCGTCTTGGCGATTAAAAAATACCCACAGCATAAAACCATCTCCCGGATCAACCTTAAAACCTTCGCCACCGTTGAGTCGTTCGTACGGATAATCGTTTATTTTGAGAACGTTTTCAATTTGGGTCAGAAGATAATTGAATGGAAACATGGCATTCAACATGATTAAACCTCAACTTTCCCGTGGGCGATAGTAGATGTTACTGCGGCTTAGGCCCAGCAATTCACATTGTCGTCGTAACGATATTTTCCGGGTGTTCAGAGTCCAGCAGCTTCCGTTTATCGTCCGATGTAAGGGGAAGATTTTTTTTGAGCCAATCGAGTTCAACTTTCAGTTGACCGATTTGGCAATATAATTCAGCCTCACGAGCCTCAGCATTTTGAGCCTGCTTGCCTGGATCTTTTGTAAAAACTAAAAACTTCTTCGGCGCGTGCCAGCAGTTCTTTTTTCCAGCGAATAATTTGGCTGCCATGGACTCCGTATTCGCTAGTGAGTTCAGACAATGTTTTGTCTTCTCGAAGTGCGGATAAAGCCACACTTGACTTAAATTTTGCGTCGTAATGTTTTCTCATTTTTCTATCTTTTATCTGCGGAATGCCTTCCTCATCTTCTCTTTGGTATGTGCTGCGATAAAAGCACAAAATATTCAGAATATAATAGCATATAGTTAACGGCCACGGTTTCGGCATCAGATTAATTATTCAGAAAATTTATAGCTTTAATTTTAGTCACTACTCAGCTCTTGACAAAATTAATTTTATGTGAAACTTAAATATTGTATGTAAATAAAACAAGCTGTAACCTATGTTTCTATTTCATGTATTTCAAATGCCAAAATAAACTTACTATTTAGTCTATATTATGAGGCCTTTTTAACACTACTACGACACTTTGAAATTCGCTAGATTTTCCCAGCAGGTAATTATTCCCTTTGTTTTTGTGCCCCACGCACTTTTATAGGCTTCGCTATAGGCCTTCTGGTTGTAAGCCAA
>JAIROC010000026.1 GCA_031257735.1 Bacteroidales bacterium
GCTCTCTACCTTGTAAAGCGCATCAACAACGGAAAAGTTTCCCTCAAAAACCTGTTTCGTACTTTCTTTTTTGATTCTTGCTTTTGTCTTAAATATCGCGACATTTTCAGTTTGGGGGATAACTTATTTCCTGATAGTAAGTTCTTATCTGGGAAGGAGTTCTGTCTTCGTCGTACCAACCAATAGCAAAATCAAACGTTAAATAACGATTAGAATTTTTGATATCACAAGCTTTTATTCCAACTGATATCGGTATCTTTCTAATATTTATTGTAACTCCCCCTTCTACATTCATTCCTATATTACCAATAAAACCCGCTCCCACTCCTGCATAAACATGAAAAAGAGAAGAAACACAACCAATCAATCCTCCGGATAAATTTAATCTCGCATCTGTCTTAGTTCTAAATTGAGTACCGAAATAAAAACCTGTCCAATCTTTTACATATCCACCCCTAAACCCATACGGGAATGTACTATTATAAATGAATTGACCGAAAGAAGAGTAGTCAATATCCCAATCCCAATTAATTAAATGTTGGTCTTGAATATTTATTCCTAAGCCAAGATTATAATCTAAATAATTTTTTTCGTGTCCAACTCTACACCAGTGTAATCCTGCCGACAAATTAAAATGCGGAAAGCTTAAATTTAATCCTGTTTCTGTTTCAAATCCTGTATTGTAGTCTCTTTCATTTAAATTATTCCTGTAAAATCCAAGTCCAAGTCCTGCATAAGAAGACAAAAACTTTGTATAGGATAATACTCCACCTGTTAAAAAACTGTGTCGAATACCGTGTTTGATATTTGGCGGATGTTTTCCCACAATTTTTTTAGAAGGAACAGTTGTTTGAACATGAGCATAAAAACCCGCGCGTCCCAACAAAATTTCATTCATAAACCCAATTTGAGCAGTAGAAGATGTTGATAATTGGAATATAGTTTGAGCATCGTTTAAATCACCAAAAGCCCGTGTTGGAATACCCAATCCTATATCATAATCGTAAAATTTTTTATCTGTCCCCATTTTTGCTATATGCGCACCTATTGTTAATTCTATATAGTCCGCAATATGAAACATAAAACCGCCTTCTGTTTCTAATCCGTATTGTAATTTTTGCTTCAAACTATCCTGATATAAACCTAATCCTATGCCACCATATACACTGAACCAAGGCGTTATATTGAAAGTCGGGCCTGCTGAAAGTGCATATCTGACGCCATGTTTTTGTATAGGTTTATAATTTTTCATAAAATTATCTGAGGGTACAGGCATTTGAAATTTGGCATAACCTCCAAAATTACCATTATACCCTGAAAACATAAGACCTATTGGCGAAACTAAAGAATTAACTAAGATAATTGACCTGTTTTTTAAGTCTTTCCTTGCTTTATTATACGTATTAAAGCCTATTCCAAAATTATAATCTAAAAATGGCTTTGACAAGCCTATCTTATTGTAACTCAAACCTGCAGAAAGCGACAATCCTCCTAAATTAAATTGGATACCACCCTCTACTTCTCCGCCTGTTTCAGATTTTTCCTGTTCTAATGTTTCTTTGTAGAAACCTGCTCCGCCGCCGAGATAAAAATATACCCAATTAATTGGTGCATAAAGCATACCTGCTGATAAACTGCTACGTGTTTCGTATTTATCTGTAAACGGGTATTTGTTTCCAAACTCAGAAAATAGCGCTGTAGTTTGAAATTTGCCATATCCTCCCCAATGGTTTGTATTTAGTCCACCTATTCTAATACCGGCAGGAGCAGACAATGAACCGGTAAACTCAAAAAACATTCGCGAAAATTTATTCTCAATTTTTTTTATTTTAATTTCTGCAGGCTCAATGAATTGTCCGTGTTCTGCAAATGAATTAACGTAATTTTTAAAATATTTAAGATATTGTTTGTTTTTTATGCTATGCCAAGTTATACTATCGCGATGTGAATAATCCATAACGTATATGATTCGCTGCTGCGCTTCATTAATATGTTGTCCATGCCGGGAAAATATTTTTATATAATTATTAAAATCGTTAATATCAAAGCTGTTTTTTATATTTGTCCATAGTTTGCTATCGTCGTTTTTGTAATTTTGAATCTCTAAAATCTTATCATTTGCCCATCCTATATCCCACCATGATACAGCAGAAACTTCATTGATAAAATCACGAAAATCTTTTTCATTAAAACTACTGTCTATTTGTTTCATTTTTTCGTATATAATATAATCAATGTGTTCTTGAGCTGATTTTCGAAACGCTCCAAAATCTTTGAAATCTTGAAGATATTGCAGATAATCCTGTATATTTGCGCTGTTTTCAATAGCAATCCAACGTAGCGAATCTTGCGACTGGTAATTGGGATTGTAATTGTAATTGTATTTGAACAAACCATTCACAAAAGTCCCTTGTCTGATGACATTGTCTTCTCTGTCAAAAATTTTTCCATTCAAATCGTGTTTTTCGCCATCTTTCCACAATCCTTTGTAATGTGTACTATCGTTTTCATACATAATGCCAAATCCGTCACGTTTACCATTTACCCATTCGCCTTCATAACGAGTGCCATTGTTGTAATAAAAAATACCATAACCATAAGGAATTTCATCAAAAAGTTGTCCGTAATATCGACCATCGGTAAAGTATTTGTTAGCTATTAGTGTATCTAATGCTGATTTCAATTCTGCAAGGCACGTTTCGGCAAAGGCGGTCTGTTCATTATGTTCCCACCCACTCAAAGCAAGATAACGATTGAAATATTTTTTTGCAATCAACAAATATTGAGGATTATTTTTTTCATCTTTGATAAAAAACCAATAACACAAGGCGATATCCCATGCAATTTCACTGCAATGAGGCAATATTTTTTCTGCTTGTTGAAAGTAATTTATGGCACGCAAATAGTTATCATAATTGTATTCCTGAGAACCATTTTCCAAATTGGTGAAAAATATAACGCTATCAGCATAATTACGAGGCGTACAATTATCATTGATACCAATGTCTTGTCCAAATATAAAATTTGAGCAGAATGAAAGAAGAAAAAATATGTAATATATGTAATAAAAAGATTTCATGTTTTATTGTTTAAAATTCCATTTTTGAATAAATTTTGAATTTCTTTCCTTTGTTTTTTCCTCATCAATAACTGTAATAAGAGTTCTATTTTCTTCAGCATCAAAATTCCCCAATTCATAGGGACTTACCCTTTTTGTTTCAGGAATAATATTTCTTATGTTTTGCGAGTATGAATATATAATTTGTTTTGTAACTTTAGGTGGAATCTGCTTTAATGCACCGTCAATATCAGGTCTTTCCAATCCAAGTTTAATTGATATTAATGGAAAATTCACCTTTCCTTCAGTAAGTTGCTTTTTCCAAGTTATACCGGCGCCTGTTTCTGCTTTTAATCCTGCTTTAACAGATATATCTGCTTTTTCTTGCCTGAAATTAATCGACATATCATCATTTATTTTTAACATAGGTTTGGTTTGGGGCGTCCAACCTGCCGTTACGCTTGCTATTTCTATCGATGCCCCTATTTTAACGCCACTTCTTCCAATCGTATTGTTAATATTGGAAGACAATCCTAATTTTTCCGTTAAATAACCACCAATCAAAACATTACCGTCTTCCTCAATATTAATTGTGTGTAGTGTTTTTTGTTTGTATGCTTCCGCTTTTAATAATTCGACTTTTGCATCGAACTGTAATATTTTTGTGGAGTTTTCAATAACATCATTATTTTTGATAGTGTGGTCTCCCACAGTTTTTGAGACTATTCCAGTGTTACCTGTAATTTCTTTTTCTGACATTTTTAAAACACGTAAAACAGAAATCGACCAATTATCTACATTAAAAAGTTCAAAGGAAAAACTGCCAATATTTTCTATAACTTCAATTTTACTCAAATCTTTTGAAACAATATACAATCGCTTTTCGACTTTACTGTCTGTTATATTTTCGCCAATAAAATACTCATATTTTTCATCAGATTCAATGTGTCTTGGCAATACTCCGTCATTTGAAGTATTTAAGAAACCTATTGTAGTTAAAAATCTTTGTGAATTGTTTGCTGTTTTTCTTATCTTTTCCCAAGGAGCATTATTCTGAGCCGCCGAATTCACTTTTATTATGGCTTCAAAATCTCGTGTTAGCGGTACATTTTTTAAATTATCCAGTGCAATTTTCTTTTCGTATTTATATAAAATTCCCTCGTTTTTTACTTTTCCACCTGCCTGTTTTATTGTTTTGGCACGCTCATTAAGTTCATGGAATATCTTTTTATGGTAAATATTATTTTTTTGAAAATTGAATCTTGCAATTTCAGCATCCAATTGTTCGGCTTGTTTGTCTCGCTCGTATTCTTTCATTCGGACAGCCAATAATTCCTTATTGATTAAGTCTTTTTCGGAAGGCAAAAGTTGCTTATACCAGTCTAAAAGCCATTTGGTATTAGTCGGAAAGTTTAAATTCAGATTAAACATATTTGCTTTTTTTACCTGTTCAAGCCATTGGGATAATTGATTGTATAAACCACTGTTTATATATCCTTTTTGTGTTGGAGATAATTTAAGATATTTATCCATAGCATCTTTTATTGCAATTTCATCTGTGCTAGTAAGCATACTTTGCATTTTTTTTGATACTTCATTTGCCATGCTTTTTGCTTGTTGCCGATTCCAAGATGAATAATCTCTGTTATCATTGCTCCTGTTATCATTGCTATTATAATAACTCCTGCTTCTTCCTAGTCCGGGACGGCCTCTTGTATCTTTCCATTCTTGAAATTCTCGATCTGCTTCTCTGTCTTGGTAACTATCTCGGTCGCTGTTGGAGCTACTCGTAGAAGAACCTCTGTTTTTATCCAGAAGTTTCCCTATTCTTTCAGCCAACTCTTGAGTGGTAGGTACCGTTGTTTGTCCGTTTGCATTTTGGGCAGCAAACAGCGCAGTTACTAAAACCGCTGCCGCTAAAATTTTTTTCATCTCTTAAATATTTAATTTTATATATTCGTCAGTAACTGCAATCACACGAAAAAAGCGTGAAACTGTTCGCTGATTGCTTATTTCCGTTTGTCTTCTGGCTCTGGTAAACCATTTTCTCCTAATAAGCACGAACAGTTCACGCCCGAAGACGTGAACTTTCGCTATCTTATTCTCAGGAGAAATTTACCAGATTTCGAAGACCGGAAGAATAAGAGCGTTAGCTCAAATATTTATCTATATCAAATCATACTATAACATAATTATCTGTTTCAATTTTACTTTTTGACCTTTGACTTAGACATTTTACGTCTAATTTTTCGGGACATTCATTCATTCAACATTCCTTTCTTCTTCTCCTTTCTTTTTCCCACTCACAACCCCCGCATGTCTCCGGTAATTAACCGCATATTGATTAATCTGTGCATTGAGCAAAGAAGCGATTTGTTCCAGAGCAGACTTTGTCGCATCATCAAGCGGCATGAGCAACATTCCGTTGGTGATTTGGCACAACACATCGAACGATTTGTTTGCCGTGTCGGAAAGTTTTCTCAGCGTACCACTTTCGCGTCTGGCTTCTTTGGCATTGGTGCGGGCGTTGTGAAGCGTTTCAAACTCTGTGTTTTCTCTGTCGAGACGGTTTACTAACGATGTCAGTTCGAACAAATTCAGAGCGGCTTCGTTTGTGCGCAGTTCTGCTACCATGTTACGGAGATAGCTCGTTTCTGCCTGATAGTTTTTGCGGGGCGCATCCCTGTAACCGTCTGCAATAAATCGCAATACACCGGCAACTTCCCTTTCCTCGTCGTTTTGAGGAAACTTGGCATGATAATCAATACGGCTGATTAGTTGTAAGGTTGTTGCATCGCGTTGGTCGTCTTTGAGCGCCAACTCA
>JAIROC010000151.1 GCA_031257735.1 Bacteroidales bacterium
TGTATTTGTATGCGTTGGTTTAATCAGCCCTTTGGGCTGGCAATTAGAGGATATTTATGCAAGAAGAGACAGTAAAGGCCCTTGATGATCTATTCCAACGGCTTGGTTTAAACACTTCGAATGGTCTGTATTTTTTTAATGATGTTCAATGGAAAACCAAATTACATTTTCCAAGCCGTATTGAACGGCTTTTACAAGAAAAAATACGTCCTTACGCCTTTTTTTGTATTGATAATAAACCATTGGTATTGTTTTTTTCGTCTCCGGTAGACAATGGGTTTTATAAGAAGATTTGGAATTTTAATGAGTCCCCAATTGTTATTGTTACTCATAATGGCAGTATCACTATTTACAATGGATTTAAATATAATACCAGTCTTATGGAGCTTGAACAACTTGGTGATACTGAGACGGAAATAGATAATTTTGCCTATTTTGCATTGGTAACAGGAAAGACTTGGGATCGCTATCAAAAAGAATTAGCCCGTGAAAACCGGCTTGATTATTTTCTTCTAAATAATATCAAAACAACCCGCAATATTCTTGTTACACAGAAACACCTTGCTGTAAAAATTGCCAATGCTTTAATCGGAAAGTGTATATTTATCCGTTATTTGCTCGATCGTAAAGTGAAACTCAATGTTCAGGGATATTTAAAAAAATGGAACAATGATGAATTTTGCGGGTTGCTAAAAGATATATCGAATACTAAAAAATTCTTTGACTATATAAAACAGAAATTTAACGGCGATGACATATTTGGATTAACAGATAGTGAATATGATCAGATTAAGAACGAAGACCTTGATGTATTAATTCGGCTTTTAAAAAGCGAAGATTTAGAAACCGGGCAGCGATCATTGTTTGATGTTTACGATTTTTCTATTATTCCGATAGAATTTATAAGTAATATATATGAATTATTTATTGGAAAAGACAGGCAGGAGGAGCAAAGCGCATATTATACTCCCTTGTTCCTGGTTGATTATATATTGGGAGAAACAATAGAAAAAAAATTTTTAAATTGCCCCCAATCTGATGGTTGTATAATATTGGATCCTGCCTGCGGTTCGGGTGTTTTTCTTGTTGAAGCCCTGCGAAAAATAATAGAACAATATCGTGTAAGAAATCCTGATAAGGCTCTAACTCCTGCAATACTCCGTGATATAGCGAGTAAAAATATATATGGCATTGATGCTGATCCAAACGCTATACAGGTAGCGTTATTCTCAATATATTTGACATTATTGGATTATCAGGATCCCGCTGTAATTGATAAATTTAAATTCCCAGCCCTGCTAAATAAAAACTTCTTCAAAGCGAATTTTTTTGATACTTATTCTGGCGAGGAATCGGAAGAAGATGATACTAATTTTGAAAAGAAACTCAAGCCTGTCAAATTCGATTATATTTTAGGCAACCCTCCATGGAAAGGAAGCGGATTGGGGGATATTGGAAAGGAATATATAAAGAACAGGAAAAAAGAAGAAAAAAGACTGTGTAAAAAATATTCAATTGATATAAATAATAATGAAATAGCGGAATGCTTTATATTACGAGCAAGTGATTTTTCAAATCTTGAAACAAAAATAGCGTTTATCGTTAGGAGCAGTATTTTATACAACATGGGGTATAGTGAAAATTTCAGCAAATTTCGCCGTTATTTGTTGGAAGAGTATTTTATTCATAAAATTGTAGAATTGGCTCCGGTTAGGCATGAGGTTTTTGACAGATCAAACGATCCGTCAATTGCTCCGGCGGCCATTATGTTTTATCAATATGCATATGGTGACAACACGGATAATAATGTATTAGAACATATAACAATCAGACCAAGCCTTTTTTTCTCCCAGTTTAAGATTTTTACCATTATGCGTCCTGACTATAAGGAAGTAGAGCAGAAATTATTAAAAGAATACGATTGGCTTTTTAAAACTTTAGTTTACGGATCATATCTCGATTTCAACTTCATCAAGCGGCTAAAGGAGAGGTATACTTCAGTAGAACGGATAATATCAAACAATTCTGACTTAATTTGCGGAACTGGTATTCATTGCCGCCGTGAAGCGCAAGAGCATCCTAAAGACACCAAAGACATTGAGAATATACCAATGATAAAGCCCTTTGCAATAGAAGCGTTTTATATTGATTATGACAAGCAGGATGTTTTAGAAAAGGAAAAAGTAGATATAGTAAAAAATGTAAAATTATACCACGCGCCGATGTTGTTGATTCGTAAAGGGCCGGATTTAACGTCTCTTAGTGCCAGAGCTGCTATATCATTGAATAATGTAATTTTTAAGGATTCCATTACATCCGTGAAATCTCTTGGGAAGAATGTTTTTACTCTAAAAATTATTCTTGGTCTATTAACATCCGATCTTTATACTTACATGGTAATAAACACATTTGCGTCAACAGGTATAGAAAGGGAACAAATAGAAAAATATAATATGTTTAATATGCCATATATAGATTATAAGGCTATTGATTTGATCGAAAGTATTGAGAAACTGATGATTGATTTATATAATGCAAAGAAAAAAATCTTTAACGAATCTAATTGTTCAAAAATCGAAAAAGAAATAAGTGATGCGAGAAAACAACTTAATACGGCAATAAAGAAGGCGTTAAAGATAAGCAAACGCGAAGATACGTTGATTGATTATGCCCTGACAATAAACCGACCGCTGATCCCTTTGCACGGAGAAAAGAAACACCTGGCATTACAATATCTTATAAAACCACTACAGACAAGGTCTATAGAAATAATTGAATATATAAAAATATTTTTTGACAGATTTAAACCTGATTTTGATGATGGAAAAAATCAATTTATTGCACGGGTTTGGCGCACCGAACATATAATAGGTATATTTTTTGAGGTTGTTTCCCTCGAAGCACAAACAGATAATGGTATTATTTGGGAAGAAGTAAGGGAAAAAAGGCTTTTGACAACATTAATACGGCTAAGCTCTGAAGAATTAACGGACAGATTGTTTGTTCTAAAAGACATTCGAGGATTTGAAAAGGAACGGTTCTATATTTTTAAGCCCAACGAAAAATGGCTCTGGCATAAAGCTATTGCCTATCTTGATGTTGACGATTTTATGGATGCCATACTAAGGGCC
>JAIROC010000206.1 GCA_031257735.1 Bacteroidales bacterium
GGGCATACGGCAGATGCGGTCAAAAGTCAAATCATAAGCGGTTCAGGGCAGGCAGGTATCATCGCATACGATATACAATCAAAAATAAAACCGAATTGGCTTATACAAGGGCTAAGAAATGGGTGGTCAAACAATCTTAAAACGGTTATGATAAACTGGAAGGGTCAATGGTATCAAATAGAGCAAGACTTGTTATTTGGTGATGAAATATATCGTTTCTTTAAATAAAAAAAGCAGCTTGTTAGCTGCTCTCTCGAAAATATAATCTTTCGACTATACTACATTTGGCTCAATGCTCGCCTTTCGGCAGGGCATCCGGAGGCCACTCTTCGCACCCTCCGTAAGGGCTGTTTTATAAAGCGGCACCCAGTAGCCGCTGTTTTTGTAATGCAAAGTTACAACCTTTTTTTAAATTAGCAAATTTTTTTCTTAAAATTTTACTTATTATTTATAATCTCCGAAAAACAATAAGGCTCTCTCTTACCTTATTTATATTTCCACAGTATTTTGTTTTTCTTCTGTAAATATATCGAAGCACTTCTATTCTTTTCAGTTTCCATCCTACTTGAGTTCCGATTTCTGCTAAAATAAGATCAACCGGTATTTCTGTCCCAACATAAACAGAATTTGCAACAATTAACCATAATTCTCCTTTATTTTTTGCTTTGATCAATAAATCAAATAATACTTGTTGCATATCTTCAAAATAACTTTGTATCATTATTGGAATTTGTTTACTCCAATTATTTTCAGAATCTTTGATTTTTTGATGTATAGAATGATAAATCTCTCCAAAATTGCTTTGTTTAGGTTTAGGGAGTGCTACTTCTACATGAGAACGAATAGTATTAAATCGTAATTGCCTTAATTCTTCAGCAGTATGTATAAATTTACCTAAAAATAATTCTGGTCTGTATATGTCTGTATAATCAAAAGAATTAAGATAAGGTGGCGAAGTAATACAAAGTTTATATTTTGGAATAACGGATTTGATAGCTTGCCTTGCATCATTATTTATAATTGTTGCGTTTTGTGGAATAAATGTTTTTTCTAAATCTTCTTTATTGTTTTTTAAGCGTTCTTTTAATGTGAAAATAAAACTGTCTCTATCAAAACCTCGATTTTGCCAATTGTTCCGGTATTTCAAACATTTTCCATCCTTTACTGCGTTGCAATTATCCATTGCTGCACCAATCAATGATAATTGAAATATTTTTTTCTTGGCTTCAGGAAACTTCTTCAGTGCTTGCCATCCTCCTTCAAATGAATTGAGAACATCACTATTAAAAAGCCATTTGTCTTTTCCGGTTTTCTCCGAAAATGTGGAAAAAGAACATAAAAGAGATGGTTTACTTTTATAAGCAGAGTTCAAAACTTCATCCATATTATCTGAAAAATCCTTACTCGAAAAATTTTCTAATTTTGTTTGAGACATAAAGGCAACAAATGGGTTTACCTCTATTCCTACTGATTTAATATTGTTAATTGAAGCGGTTAAAGTAACAGTACCATTACCATTGAAAGGGTCTAAAATGTAATCGTTTTTTTCAATACCAACTTTTTGTATTGCTTCTTCTACTAAATTTGGAGAAAACCCTTCTTTGTAACCATACCACCGAAATCTCGGCAAAGAATGATAGTCCATAGCATTGGAAATATCTTTGCCATAACTGCTTTCGATGATACAATTTTCATTAATCATTATTTTCTGAACTTAATTCTTTTGCAATAGCAACAGCGATGTTTTTAATTCTTGTATCTTTTGTCTGTTTTGCTACAGTTAAATACTGAATTGCTATCTTGTTAAGATATTCTATTTTTCCCTTTTTCAGTTCAGGAAGGACTGATTTAAAAATATCTCCAAATTTAATATAGAGATTTATCAATTCATCGGGACTATTCTGTCCACCTCCTGCTTGTTTAAGAATCTCAATACTTCGTTCAATGTTCTTCTTAGAAACTTCCGAAATATTATCCCTATTATTGATTATTTCAGATAAGTAAGTTTCTATTAACTCAGAACTCGTATTTAAACTGGCAATGTTAGAAGTGATGTTACTTGCCTTTAAGCCTGTAATAAGCTTTAAATATTTGTCTTGTGATTCCATATTCTTATTTATTTAATTGTTTGATCAAATTATCTATATCATTATTATCTTTAAAATCAGTATCATCCTCTGTGTGAAGTAGTTCTTTAATCACAGCGTCTAATATTTCTTCATCACAAAAAGATGCGATAAATCTACCTAATAGTATAGATTTATCTCTATTTTCAATATCCGAATTGGAAATTTCTTCGATCTTATTGGTAAGACTAATAATTTCTTCATCAGGAAAATTATCAATAAAAGCAGTACATATTGAGAAAAGCGACTGCTTTGCAAGTTCAAAATCAACATCTTTCATGATTTCTGCAATTCGAGTAAACCGATATGCAGCTGCTTTATTCTTCATTCTTCGTTCAACTCTACTTAGAAAAACTTGAAAAAGAGTTGCAAGACCGACTTCAATGGTATCATCTTTGTGTTTTATTGAAAATATAGAACTTCGTAAAACCATCATACCTCCAAAACCGGCAATGAGTAGATTAACTGCTTCAATTGTTTTGAAATTTAGCACATCGTCTGGATTTTTGAAATATTTAATTAAAAATAAGGCCAAAACAGCTACAATTCCATTTAAAGCAATATACACATATGACATCCAAACCTTAAAATTATATTTAGTATTTGCATATCGTTGGAGTATTTCGGCAAAACCAAACAATGCACCAAAAAGGAAAACGATGATTATATTTATCCAAACCATTATTCTTTATTTTTTAATAATTCAACTTCTTTCTCTCTTTTCTTGTATTGTTTAATTAGTTCTACTTCAAAATCTTTACTCTGCCTACTCAAATCATGTTCAAGAAGCCCTTTGTATTTAACAGTGTGCCTTTTAGAATATGTCTCTTTTGGCAGAGAATTCTTCTCAAACCGGATTTGGCCTATTCGCATTCCCGGATACAATCTAACTGTTGTAGGACCAGCATTATGAATTTCAAAAGTAATTACTCCTTCAAAACCTGGATCAACAAATCCCGCTGTCATGTGTATTTCAATACCTAATCGAGCAAAACTGCTTCGTCCTTCCAAATTACCACAAATATCATCCGGCAATTTTATATATTCCATCGAATGACTTAGTAAAAATTGTCCGGGAGTAATCGTAATGCTTTCCATAAAATCTAAATTTATCCTTTTTGAAGAATCTGAAGATATATGATTTGCTTCTTCTTGAGTAAAATCAATAATTCCATATTGTTCCGGATAAAAAATCTGAAAACTTGTTCCAAGCCTAATATCAATAGATGTTGTACCTATTTGATTTAATACTCTGTCAGCTTTATTGGTTTGATTAAAATACATCAAAGGGATAATTTTAAGTTCATCTTGTAAAATTAGTGTTTCAATTTCATGATCAACCAATATCCCATTTGTATTGATGCTCTCATTTTCTTCTTTGTTATAAATAGTTATGGTTTCTGGTCGAATTTTTTCTTGTGTTAAAAAATCAAACCATTCTGATACTTGAATTGATTTTAACACTGCCTGATCATGTCTTACAATGATTTTTCTAATATCCTGATATGGTTTTTCTATATTTTCTCTGATAGTTGTTTCATTCAACTCAGATATTATATTTAGAACAGTCATTTGAATAGTTTCACATCGAGATAACCAACTCGCAAGAAAAATTTCTTGTACATAAGTGGGTATTTCTTGATATTTTCTATCATCGTTTAGAACTTTAATACTTGGTATAGGTAAGTTTTCATTTAGCCGACCAACTAAGTATTCTATAACTTTCGGATGAATACGAACGTATTTATTTACAAGCGAAGTTAATCTTTCATTAAGTTCTTCATTAGACTTCTTCGGGAAATAGATTAAGCGAAAAAGAAGTATCTTTGCAGGATGTTTTACAAAGAGATAGAAAGATTAAATTCGAGACAGTTTAAGCGTCTAACCGGTGTTAAGCGTGAAGTCTTTGATCAAATGCTAGCAGTAGTGAATGAGGCGAAAACCTGTTCAAGAAAACATCCCACACGCGGAGCGCCCGCCAAACTGAGCAATGCGGATAAATTATTGCTGTTATTGATGTACTATCGAGAGTATCGTACCCAATTCCATATAGGCGTTACTTATGGCATATCGGAGAGTCGTGTTTGCGAAATAATCAAAGAAGTGGAGCGTATCCTGATACAGGATAGCCGTTTCCATTTGCCGGGCAAGAAGGCTCTGTTGAAAGAAGAGAACCATTTTGAAGCAGTCTTGATAGATGTCACGGAGAGTCCGGTAGAACGTCCTAAAAAAAACAGCGATTGAATTATTCCGGCAAGAAGAAACGCCATACACAAAAAACACAAATTGTAGCAGATAAAGTCAGCCGGAAGATACTTTGTACGGATTTTGCCAAAGGTCGCCGGCATGACTTCAAATTGTTTAAAGACAGCAAGGTTTATTTAAAGAAAGAGTCAAAATGTGTAGTAGATACGGGTTATCAAGGGATACAAAAGCTACATATTAACAGTGAATATCCAAAGAAAAGGAGTAAAAAGAACCCATTGACCAAGGAAGATAAAAAACAAAATCGACAAATATCATCCGAGAGAATAACTGTTGAGCATATTATTCGGGACGTGAAGATATTTAGAATTATTGCCGAAAAATATCGAAATCGACGACGACGGTTCTCCCTTAGGTTCAACCTTATTGCTGCTATTTATAATCTCAACTTGATTTATAAATGATTTCCCGAAGAGGTCTATTGTTCTTTAATGAAATTTCCCCACTTTTCTTGTCTTGCTTATTTCCGGCAATAAAGTGTGATTTAAAAAACATACAAAAAGCCACATATATTTGCCTTATTTCAGGCCTTTTCTCAAAGCTCATGGTATTATTTTCTAATAACAAAGAAAGTAAACCTTCACAATTATCAATAGAAAGGGTTAATCCTGTACAAGATTCTATCGGAAATCGGCTACATAATATAGATTCAATAAGGTCTAATCTAAAAGTTGATGGCGGGTGATCTATATAATCCGTGTCCTGTTTTTTTTCTTTTTCATTTATAAAAGCCAGATATTGGGAAAAATAAAATGAATGGCCAATCAAAATAGAAGCAAACAAGTCGCACCAACATTCTTCTAACCAATTCTTTAATGTGTCTTCTGTTGGAAAAGCATTAATGTTATCTGTTGGTTTAAAAAAACCGTTGAATATAGTTTCTTTCGTTTTATTTGCAAAAAAATCCGAGTTTAAAAATTCTTTTTCTATGCCACTTTTAAAAAATTTTAGATTAAAATGGTTAAATAACGAATGTGCCATTTCATGAATCAGAGATGCCCATCTGAAAGTGTTTGATGCGTCAATTCGAGGAATAGTAATGTGGAGTTTATCATCATTTCCATCCGTTTTTATACTTAAGTTTTCTATCCCGTATTTATTTTTTAGATCGTGTTGAGCAAATAGATCACTTATAGAACTTGTATTGTAATCCACCAAAGGATCTGAGCAAATTTCTTCTCCGATTTTTTCATTTATTGAAATTGAAATTTTCTGTTGTATTTCTTCTTTTGTAAGTCGAATTATTTGTTTATGAATTACTCTCTCAAATCGAGTTAATTCGACCGGTTCACTTGGTCTTGGCAATACGGGTAAGTAATCGGCATGTAATTCATTTACAGCCTTCAATATATCTTTCAAAATAGCAAATAAACTCGGATAATTGTCCGTATTATTTGGAACGATATCCCTTTTATAGGCAATTAAAACAATGCTCAGCAATTTGAACAATGCTTTCTTATAACTATCAATAAGTTCTACCTTAACTTTAAACCTCTTCTGATCATTATAAAATTGCACTTCTATTTCTTCCAAATGTACAATAAATCTGGCGATTCTTTCTATAACTTCGTATGTAAAATCAGATAATATTTCTGTTGTTATTTTAGTTTCCATAAACATATTCTTTATTATCAGGAGTGTAAATAACTTTAAGAGAAATACTTTTTTCTTTTAGTTTTTGATTGATAATCGTTTTCCATTGTTTAATTTCATCTTCATTATCAATTTTATAATGAATGTCAAAGAACATTCCTTCTAACACCAAGATATACAGAATATAAACTTCTTTATTACTTAATCCATTTAATTTGACAATTAACTCTTTATTTCCTTCCTGTATAATCACCAAATCAAAATGTTTATCCGGTCAAATCAAAATGTTTAAAAAAATCACACCCCCGCCAATCGCCCCTTCGCCAAATCCACATACTCCGCGTTCAATTCAATTCCCACATAATTCCTTCCCATATTCCGCGCTACTACGCCCGTTGTTCCTGCTCCAAAAAAGGGGTCTAACACTACGCCGCCGGGCGGACAGCCGGCCTTGATGCAATCAATGATTAACGCTTCGGGATAGGTGGCGAAGTGTGCGCCGCGAAATGAGCGCGTCGGCACTGTCCACACACTCCTTTTATTCCGCGCCGGCAGTGTGCCGATGCGGTGCGGCCAGCGTTCATGCACGCCGTTCGCCAGCGAATTAACGCCTATTCCCGTGCCATTATCGACATATTTCGGGCTACCTTTCGCCGTTGTGTCCTTGCGCCCGTCATACTTCGCAGTCTCCAATATAGCGCGGTGGTCGAAGTAATACCGCGCCGACTTCGACAATAGGAACAGGTACTCGTGCGCCTTCGTACAGCGGTCGCGTATGCTCTCCGGCATCGGGTTCGGCTTGTGCCAGATGAT
>JAIROC010000375.1 GCA_031257735.1 Bacteroidales bacterium
ACAAAGAGCGATTCATCGGGTTGCATTCTTGTGGGAGAGAACAAAATCAAAGGTAAAGTAATCAATTCCACACAGTACGAAAAACAATTAGTTGAAATACTGAGCGAAGCGCAGAAACGAAACGAAGAAATAAAATTAATTGTGATGAATAAAACAGCAGAACCCGAAAAGCCTTTAACAGAGTAAGGAAGTTAAAATAAAATATGTAATTATATGAAAAAGTATTTGAAAAATTTAGAACAACATGCTGATTATAACGGAAGCATAATGGAGACCGGAGACCATTTCAAAAACGGGGCGAATCCGAAAAGCCAAACGAGTAGGATAAATAATTCTAAAATGAATGTATTATGACACTGTTATTAAGTTTTTTGTTTTTAGGCTTTGATGCTTTCGACATAATTATTATTCTTTTAGTGTTCGGAGGTTTTGCATTCCTCAATGGAAAACTTGCCAAATGGAAAGGTTATTCGTTTTGGATAGGCGCAACATTAGGGATTGGGTTATATATTGGAACACTACTGTTGTTGATAATACCAGCCACTAAAGAAAAGAGATCAAAAGGCAAGGTATATATCTCGATTTCGACTATTGCTGTAATTCTTTTACTAATAGTTATTTATATTTGCAATAATAGAAAGTCGGATGAAGATAAAATCGCGGGAACTTGGTCGTATTCCTATACTGAAAACAACGAAAACTTTATTATATCTTATAATGGGAAACTTGAATTTAATAAGTTTGCCGGTGTTACAGATGATGCTACTATTAGTGTTAGTTGTATTGACGAAGACGGCTATCGAAGTAATTTTAAATACCAATGTATAGCACAAGGAAAATATGAAATTAAAAAATCAACTATCATTTACAACTACAGTTTAAACGGCATAAAGATAAAACTTTTAAAATCAGACAATAAAGAACTACGTCTTTTAATTGATGAGCATTATATTCCGATATGGAAACATGAAATGATTGCTCGTAACAAAGAAAAGATTCTTGAGTTGAACAATAACTCTCTTAAAGTTGAAATAGAAGTAGATGGAGAAAAAAAAACATATACTTATGTGCGTGGTAATGAAAAATTCATAAGATGAAAAATTATCAATGTAAAAAATGCGGAACTCTTCTGCAAAACGAAAGAACACCAAGTTCTTTGAATTGTCCAAGTGGTGGACTTCACCAATGGAATGATTTAGGTGAAATTGGCACAGACGCCTACCAATGTAGGAAATGTGCTTTGCTGGTAAAGTCTAAAAGACGACCGTCTTCTTTTAACTGTACAAGCGGCGGTCTGCATCAATGGAATAAACTCAATTAAAATCTCAAAATTTCATAAAAAGATGAAACAGAAACGCACAAAGTTTATTGCTATCAGTGTTACACTGGGTTTTATTGTATTTATTGGTATTGCAATAGTAACCAAATTATTTAGCAGCGCCGATTTGCCTGTACAAATTTCAGGAGCATTGCTCGAAGCCGTTGTAACTGCTTTAATCACTTATTTTTTATTGACCGGACAAACACAGTCCGAAGAAAGCAAAGAACGGAATATGAAAGTGTTTGAAAAAAAGCAGGAAGTTTATCACAACTTTTTGGATAACCTCAAAATGATTATTCAGGACGGTGAAATCAAAATCGGCGAAAAAAATGCAGAAGGGAAAATTGACCGGAGTGTAGATGAACTGAAAGACCTGATTTTTCAGTTGGGATACCTTCAAATGCATGCATCGGAAACCACTATTAACTGTGTTTTATCCGAATTAGTAAAAGTCATTCAATGTTTGAACGATTTTAATTCAACCGAAGAACAGAAAAAGCAAAAATCAGCGCCGGAGTTTTATTCTTCTTTATCTGAAGCCCTTTTCAAAATCGTTTCTACTCTCAAAGACGATTTATATGATGACCAGGAAAACAATCCGATTACAAAAGACAAAATGAATAATATTCTAAAAGAGTGTGATTTGTTTGTAGAAACAACGGATTTTAATAAATATGAATTGCAGAAATATTTTTGGGACGAACTTCGTAAACAATTGGATAGCAAAGGATACAAAATAGATGATGCAGAATATGACTTTAGGCTTGATATAGACGAATATTACGCTCGCGCAAGAAATCGCCACAGATGTTACGGTTTTTCTTTTGACGTTTATAAGTTGCAGGATAATACACCTGTAAAATTCCGAGTTGAAATTGAGAATCAATATTTTTATGGTTTTCCAAGAGAAGAGCCTAAAAAAGAAAATGAAGCTATAAGTAAATGTATCGGTGAAATGAAAGAATTTAAACCAAATGAATGGTGGTTTGGTTGGAAATATCCTTCAGACCCTCTTGACTTTTGGTCTCTTAATTCAGAAGGTTTTAATACTCTCAAAAACCCGCGTAAACGAGAAGAATATATTAAAGGGATTGCAGACGAAATTGATAGATATATCCAGAAATTTCGGAAAATTGCAAAAGAACAGGGAATATAACAATGAGAAATTTTTCAAAACAGAAGCAATATGGACAAAGAACAACAGGTTTTTGCTTTCGTTTCGGCGTTTACCAAACGGCATAAACAGGCGGAGACGAGACTTCCGTATCATGTCAACCTGATTGACGAACTGCATGCCGATGAAAACGCTCACAGTCGT
>JAIROC010000352.1 GCA_031257735.1 Bacteroidales bacterium
AAAAAAAAAAATTGTATACATGGAACAAATAATGAAAGGTATAAGATACAATCCTGATTCAATATCTATTGAAGAAAACTAATATTTCAATGTAGTTTCAGTCGAACCCAATGGCTATCGAAGAGATGAAAATCTTTTTTCGATAGCCATTTTTCTTTCTTTTTGGCAGAAAATAAAGCAATAAAATATATGTTTTCTCGCCAAAAATCAATATCCCGCTACGCTATATGGAATTTTTCCTGTTTTAAACATGCAACTTGCTATTTTAAATATGCAACTTGCTATTTTGAATATGCAACTTGCTATTTTAAACATGCAACTTGCTATTTTGAATATGCAAATTCCTATTTTGGATATGCAAATTCCTATTTTGAATATGCAACTTGCTATTTTAAAATAGAAAATTGCTATATTGAACAGGAATATACTATATCAAATAGAGAAATTTTCCTATATAATATAGGAATTTTCCTATATTATATAGGAAATTGGATATATTATATAGAAAGTTCGATATATTAAATAGGAAGTTGGATATATTGTATAGGAAGTTGGATATATTAAATAGGAAGTTAGATATATTAAACAGGAAATCAGATATATTAAACAGGAAGTCTGATATATTCCCATTGTGTGATGCGTAAATTATAAGTATTTTATTTATTGAGATTATAAAATAAGAGATGAAAAATGTCGAAGTCAGAAGAAAAAATAGACGTGCGAAAAAAAATAATAGACAATCGAAGAAAAATAGACAGTACAAATTATTTATTAACAGACTATTTTGCATGGGTAATAGGGAAACCAGCATGAGCCTTCAGAACAATTTGGGCATAACAATAAAAAAACAATAATACTATTTGAACAATATCTTATAATTTTTTGCTATCTTTGCCGTTCAGTTTGCTTTGCATACTTTTTCATTTAAAACATAAAATATATAATTCGTTTTTACAACTAATAACTTTATAATGAGATTAATGATATGAATATACTGTATCTTACAAGTGAAGGATTGACAGAACCTATTGGGTACTCTCAGATTTTACCCTTTCTATGCAATTTGGCAAAGAGAGGCGTACATATACATATATTGTCTCTTGAAGATGATCACATGTATAAAAAAGGGAAAAAACGTATAGAAGATATTGTAAATAATGCGGGTATTGAATGGAGTGTTGTAGTAGAAGATACCTATAAAATTCCGCTTATTTCCTTTTTTCGTAACCAGAACAGGTTGAAATCAAAGGCTTCCAAACTGTGTAAAATGAGGTCGTTTGACATCGTTCATGGACGCAGTTATTTAGTGGCGAATATTGGTTTGTATTTGAAAAAACATTACCAAACAAAACTCCTTTTTGACATGCGTTTGTTTTATGCAGATGATAAAATAGATACCCTTGTTTGGAAAATGGGAAATCCTCTCTATCGCATGATGTATCTATATTTTAAAAATAAGGAACAAAAGTTATTCAACTTGTCAGATTATATTGTAACAAAAACAGAAACAAGTAAAAATATTCTCATACAAGATTATCATGTTCAAATTCCTGTATCGGTTATTCCTTCCTGTGTTGATTTTAATCTTTTTAATCGAGAAGCTATTACAGTAGAAGAACAGGAGTCCATTAGAAAACAATTGGGCGTCACAAAAGATGATTTTATTATTTCCTATATCGGTTCATTAGGAAATTGTTATATGTTAAATGAGATGATGAGTTTTGTAAGCGAGTTGATAAAAGTAAAACCTCAAACCAAATTCTTAATCATCACACCTGATTCGGAAGATATTGTTATCGCTTCTGCAAAAAAATATGGAGTTGATTTACAAAAAATTATTATAGAATTTGTCATGCGAAATCAAATGCCGCTATATATCTCAATAATGGATGTTTCCATCTTTTTTATACGTCCTGTTTTCTCAAAAAAGGCTTCATCACCGAAAAAAATGGGGGAAGTACTTAGTTTGGGTATTCCTATTATCACCAATAAGGGTGTAGGAGATGTAAATGCAATTGTGAAAAATGGAACGTTTGGTTTGCTCATTGAGGATTTTTCTACAAAATCCTATCAACAGGCTATTTCTCAATTGGACAACTTGCTCAAAACAACTTCTTCTCTTTGCTCCGATACAGCAAAATCTTATTTCTCCCTAGAAAAAGGTGCAAATGAATATGCAAGAATCTATGAACAATTGAAAACTTCATTAATTGAAAATTGAAAATTTTCAATTAATGACGGGGCTTAGTTTTTAGGTCGTTACGTTACATAGAGCAACGCCCTGTGCTATAGATTTCGGGCTTTCAGCCCTTTGCTGTTCACATAAAATTACGACGAGAGGAGTATATTTAGATAGATGAATATGTGTAAAATGAATAATCTCGTTATTGGTAGACTTAGGACGGAGAGTTCTGTTGTCGTAAGCTAAAGCATACAATTAATTCGGACAGACTCCAATTAGAAAAATTTCATGTACCTTTGCACAGCATTAATAACTTACAAACAATATCGGTTATGTTGTATCCGTATATAGACGAAACAGTTTAATAGGTTAAAAATTAAAATAATAAATATGAATAAAGACAATATAAATAAACTTGAAAAACTTGTTACCGATTACCTGTATAAAATACAGGGACAAATAGATATGGAAAAATTTACTTATTATGCTATTTCCTATCATTCGACAGTGATAGAGGGTTGTACGCTTACAGAAGGAGAAGTTTATAACTTGCTCGACCTTGATATTCCTGCCAAAAATAAGCCCTTTACCGAACAACAAATGGTAATAGACCACCATAAAGCGCTTATTTATACGCTTAATGTAGCAAAGCAAAAACAACTGCTTACCGAGAATTTTATTAGAGAAATCGGCGGTATGGTTGTCAAAAACACAGGAAGTATTTACAACACAGCTTTAGGTAGTTTTGACTCCACAAAGGGAGATTACAGACTTGTAAACGTTCACGCAGGAGCACATTATTTTCCAAACTATACAAAAGTCCCTATCCTTATGAAATCTTTGGTAGAGGATGTGAATAGAAAACTTATCAAGCAAACAACTTTCGAGGAAAAATGTGAATTGGCTTTTGAGGCGCATTTCCTTTTTGTAAGCATACACCCCTTTGCAGATGGCAATGGCAGAACAAGTCGCCTGCTTATGAATTATATTTTGTCAATGTTGGACTTACCGATATTTTATGTATTCAAAAACAATCGTATATCATATATTCAAGCATTGGAACGCGCAAGAAAAACAAACAACAACAACATCTTTTACAACTTTATGTTCCGACAATATCAGAAATTCATTGAAAAAGAAATAAAGACAGTTTGAAATATTAGACAGCCCCAATCAAAAAAAAATCATTATCCCATATTTGTGGATAAACGAAAAGACTTTATGTTGCCAAGAGTTACAATCAATTAATAATTAGTGTCTGTCTATAAAGTATAAAAAAGTAATCATCAACGCCGTCCAAACAACGCCGTCATTGGTAGCGCAGCGAAGCGCCCGTAAGAGCAGCGGAGCTAATCCCTACCCAAAAACGCATTGATTGTTACAGATTAGCTCCGCTGCTCTTACGGGCGCCACGTCGCTGCGCTCCTACCAATGACGATCTCTGCTGTTACAAAAATACTTTTCACACAACCTCCTTCGTGCCTTCGCGCTTTCATCTTTTAATTCTTATCTGACTTATCATTCAGTTTTTTTTGTTATCTTTGCAGCCGATCTGATAAAAAAAGATGAAATTTATTTCACATGACAAATAGCGCGTTTCTTTTTGTTCGGATTATATATTGAAGAATAACCGTATAATGATAAAGTTTAAACTAATTTATCCAAAGTGGAAGAAGTTGCCCGGACAGACAACTTTTAATTTACCGCCACACGGACCTGTGGTATTTGCGGCAGCATTGCCTGATTATGTCGATATTTCCTTTACAGATGAAAATGTAGAGGATATTAATTATGATGAAGAATGTGATTTGGTTGGTATTTCCATGATGCTTAGTACACAGGTAAAAAGAGGCTGGACTATTGCTCAAGAATTTCGTAAGAGAGGGAAACAGGTGATATTTGGAGGTATTTCTACCATGTTACATGCAGAAGAAACACTGTTATATGGCGATGCTGTTTTCTTGGGAGAGGCGGAAGGTCGTATGGAAGACGTAATCAATGACTGGAAAAAAGGCGAGTTAAAAAAAGTATACAATTTCATGAACACTCATCCCGAAGTTACATTGGTTGGTCCTGCACGGAGAGATTTGTACAAAAGAGACTTATATAACCATAAAGGCGTTCAGATGGTAGATTTGTTTCATGCTTCACGTGGCTGTCGATTTAGTTGTTACCCTTGTGCTGTATCTTATTTGGGCGGAAGAAGTTTTCGTCCGCGTCCCGTAAAAAAGGCAATAGAAGAATTGGAAACCATAGACAATAATCGTTTGTTTATCGTAGACAATTCATTGGCACAAGATAAAAAATGGGAAGAAGAACTCTTTACGGCAATGATACCTTTAAAAAAGCAATGGATAAGTCACACCATTGACGATGATCCTAAAATATTGAATTTGGCGGCACAGTCGGGAGCATGGTATGTTTATCAAGCCGTATTTGATACTTCCGATTACATCAAAGAACGTATCAAACGTTATCATGATCATGGTATTGGCGTCGAAGGAACTATTTTGTTGGGACTGGACAATCAAACGGAAGATGATATTTTACATCTGATAGATTTTCTATTGGAAATAAATCTGGATTTGGCAGAATTTACTGTACTTTCTCCGTTTCCGCACACAAAAGCATACGACGATTTGGTACGTCAAAATAGAATATTCGACCATGATTGGGATCACTATAACGCTGGACAAGTGGTTTATTATCCCAAAAACATGACCCCCGAACGATTGCAGGAATTGTACGATTACGCATGGGAAATTTTTTATAAGGACGAAAGTCAGGAAGAGAAAATGTTTAAACTTTTCACAACCGTTATGCTGCGTGAAATGGAAAAAGGAACATATACCCCAAGAAAAAGAGAACTTGTTAACAAGAGTTTCGGGAAAGATGTTGTACGAAATCTTGCCATTAAGTAATTTGTAATATGAAAACATCGTTAAAAGAAATTGTTGATATTTTTGATTTTAAAGGCTTGTGGGATGTTCATTCCAGATGTGGATTAAGGATTATGCAAAAGAATGACAAATATATTGTTATTGTTTCGGAATTGTATCAGGATAATCCGGGAACATCTGTTACGCAGGCAACCTCTTCATTGGCAAAACAAATATGCGAAGCCTATAATCTTCCCCAAGAAAAAATTGTATACATTGAACATAATCCTGACATGAATTCCAAATTATCGTTTTATGATGAGGAATTTTATTTGGTAACATTCAATATGGATCATGGCGACTTTAGTAGTCCGCAATGGCGGCAATTGACAACAGATGAAGTGAAAAATTTTTTTAACAAATAAATAACTATATATTTTATTAACCAATACAAAAAGAAAATGAGAAAAAAATTATTAGTGGCAATATGCCTGTGTGTATCAATGAGCATGGTTAGCGCTCAAAAAGTAACGGAAGGTTCTTTGGCTTTCTTAAAAGGAGTAGAAGAACTGCATTTTAATTTTGACTATAAAGGTATGATGATTAAAAAGCAGACAGAACAACAATATGTAGCCGAACAAGTCCGAGAGAAAAACAAAGACAAAAAAGGGGAAGGAGATGAATGGAAAACTGCATGGGAAACATCCGATAGAGAATATATTCAGGAAGTATTTCTTAAGGATTACAACGCAGAAATTGCAGGAATAGGTCCTGAAGGCGGTGATTTTCCTAATGCAAATTATGTAGCTACTGTAAAAACAATCTGGTTAGACCCCGGATATATGGCAGGTCCTGTGACAAAAATTTCAACCGTTACAGTAGAAGTTACAATAACAAAAAAAGGTTCATCCAAAGTATTGGCAAAGGTACTTATCAAAAAAGCAAAAGGAAACTATTACGATATGGCGAATACATACAGTACGGATGCTCGTCGGATAGGCAGTTCTTATGGTGAAGCAGGGGAAAAAATAGGCAAAGCCATAGCCAAAATAATCAACAAATAATCTGGTTAGACTTTCTTTATGAGAAAAGCAATATTGTCTTTTGCTTTCCTTTTTCTTGTTGTTATTCTTTCTGCACAAAATAACAGTGTCTATTTGTGGAAAGATATTTCTCCCATGAAAAAAGAAAAGAGCCGCCTGTATACTTTTATACCGGCGGACTCTTTACGGAATGGCGTTTCTGTTATTATCTGTCCGGGGGGAAGCTATGCACATCTTTACGGGATAAAATGGGAAGGATTTGAGGTTGCACAATGGCTTAATGCCAATGGAATTACGGCATTTGTTCTTAAATATCGTGTGGGGAAAGACGGATATCATCATCCAGCAATGATAGAAGACATTCAACGTGCAATTCAATGGGTACGTACATATTCTGCGGATTATAATATTAATCCTGACTGTATAGGCGTAATGGGATTTTCTGCAGGAGGGCATCTTTCGCTAATGGCGGGCGCATTTTATCATGAAAATTATCTAGCTAAACGGGGAATTGAAGCGGATAATCTGAAACCTGCTTTTGTTGTTCCTGTTTATCCTGTCGTTTCCATGCAGGACAGTCTTGCTCATGTTCGTTCCCGTAAGAATTTATTAGGAAATAACTTTGGACAGAAAGAAAAAGATAAATTCTCCATGGAATTGCAAATAAAAAAAGAGATGCCTCCCGTATTTTTGGTTACAACAAAAGATGATCCCGTTGTGAATTACAAAAACAGTCTCGTACTAAATGATGCTTTGGAAAAGGAAAAAATTCCCTGTAAATTTCTACTTTATGAAACAGGAGGACATGGTTTTGGCATGAATGAACAAAGAGGCAAAAACGCGGCAGGATGGAAAAATTATTTTATAGAATGGTTATACGAAATAAACATATTGAAATAAATGATGAATATAAATTTTCAGCCAGAAATTGAACGTCAGCCTTTATCTGTCATTGAAAAATTCCAGGAAGAAAAATTACATCTCTTATTGGAGTATCTTTGGGCAAAGTCGCCCTACTATTCCCATATCTTTAAAAGAGAAAAAATAGATACCGGAAAAATCAAATCACTGATTGACTTGCAACATATTCCCGTTACAACCAAAGAAGATTTACAAATGTACAATGATGATTTCTTTTGTGTAGACAAGTCAAAGATCGTAGATTATATGACAACATCAGGCACTTTGAGCGATCCGACTATCTTTGCCGTTACCGACCATGATTTGGAACGATTAGCGTATAACGAAGCTATTTCTTTTGCCTGTGCAGGCGGAAAAGCAGGTGAAAAATATCAACTGATGACCACGATTGATAAACGATTTATGGCAGGATTGGCTTATTTTTTAGGTATTCGCAAAATGGGCGCAAGTATTGTTCGGGTAGGAAACGGTATTCCCGAACTTCAATGGGATACCATACAACGCATTAAACCTGATACAATTATTTGTGTACCTTCTTTTATTCCAAAAATTATTCAATATGCCGTTGAACATCATATTGATTATCGTAATACAAGTGTAAAGAAAGCTGTTTGCATAGGCGAAAACATTCGACAGGATGGTTTTGCGTTTAATTTACTCGGACAGAAAATTAAGGATAATTGGGATATAAAACTCTATTCCACCTACGCTTCAACCGAAATGAATACTACCTTTTGCGAATGTGAAGCAGGAAAAGGCGGACATCATCACCCCGAATTAATTATTTGCGAATTACTGGATGAACAGAATAATGTTGTCAGAAAAGGAGAATTGGGAGAACTAACCATTACCACTTTAGGCGTGGAAGGGATGCCTTTGTTACGTTTTAAAACAGGTGATATTTGTCGGTTTCATGATGAGCCTTGTTCCTGCGGGAGAACCACAATGCGTATCAGTCCTATTTTCGGACGCAAAAATCAAATGATTAAATTGAAAGGAACAACACTTTATCCTGCTTCTATTTTTGATGTGCTGGATAATATTGATTACGTTGAAAATTATCTCGTAGAAGTGCATTCCAATGAAGTTGGAATGGATGAAGTTGTTGTAATCATTGGCGCTCATACGCAAGGTGAAGAAATTATCAAGAAACTTAAAGATCATTTCAGGGCAAAATTACGCGTTGCTCCTAAGGTAAGGTTCGGAGATATTGACGAAATCAAAAGAATCCAATTCCCCGAAATGAAACGAAAGCCTGTGAAGTTTATAGACAAAAGAAAATAAAGAATGAATAGAAATATTGATTTTGAAGACACAAGACCTTATAATGATGAAGAAATACCAGAAGCGATAAAACGTGTTTCCGAAAATGTTCATTTCCCTGAAATTGTAAAATATATTTTTCCAGATGCAGACTTGCACACATTTACCGATAATTTTAAAAAGATAAAAACGGTCAATGAGTTTCAAGTTCAAGTCATGGACAAGGTGATACATACAATTGTAAACAAAACTACCGATGGGCTTTCCTGTTCTGTTCCGAAAATATTGACCAATGAGAAAAAATACATGTTTATATCCAATCATCGGGATATACTGTTGGATTCCGCCATTTTACAGATTATTCTATATGAAGAGGGATTGCAAACATCAGAAATTACCTTTGGCAGTAATTTGATGAGTTCGCCTTTTATTATTGACATCGGAAAAATGAATAAGATGTTTAAAATTGTAAGAGGCGGAACAATGAAAGAGATTTTCAGTAATTCATTAAAAGTTTCACAATACATGCGCTATGCGATAACACAGAAACATCAATCAACGTGGATTGCTCAACGTAACGGTAGAGCAAAAAATGGATTTGACGCTACAGAAGTCGGCGTATTAAAAATGTTTGCCATGAGTAGTTCTGCTGATTTTGTTTCCAATTTAATGGAGTTGAATATCACTCCTGTCGTCATTTCTTATGAATATGAACCCTGTGATTTTTTCAAAGCCCGAGAACTTTACATTTCTAAAAGAAAACCCTACATAAAAGACCACGGAGAAGATTTGCTTAGTATTGTCAAAGGAATTAGACAATGGAAAGGACATATACACCTTGCCGTCTGTGAAACAATCTCCGAAGAAGAACTAAAATATTGTGATACATTTCTCCACAATGAGAAATTCAAAACTTTAGGGAAAATTATTGACAATAAAATATATCAAAACTACAAACTGTGGAAAACCAATTATATCGCCCACGATATATTGCATCATTCAGATACGTACACATCTTATTATTCCGAAGAGGAAAAAGTGGCGTTCAAATTGTACATGTCCGACGGACTGAAAGAAATAGAAGGTGATACAAAAGAATTGGAAACAGTTTTTCTTCAAATATATGCAACTCCGGTAGATAATTGCCACTTCATCCAACAATCTTGAGTTATGAGTTATGACCCGAAGCGAAGCGGAGAGCAGCGGAGCTAATTATGAGTTATGACCCGAAGCGAAGCGGAGAGCAGCGGAGCTAATTATGAATTATGAATTATGAGTTAGGCTGACGCAAACTAAAATAACCCATAACCCATAACTCATAACTAGTTGTGTCCCATGTTCGGAGGCTTCTAAAACAAAAAAAACCGCTTCTAAAAATCGCTAGAAAGCTTCTAAAACGAAAAAAATCGCTTCTAAAAATCGCTGGAGAGCTTCTAAAAATCGCTGGAGAGCTTCTTCAAACCATTGGAGAGCTTCTTCAAACCATTGGAGAGCTTCTTCAAACCGTTGGAGAGCTTCTTCAAACCGTTGGAGAGCTTCTTCAAATCGTTGGAGAGCTTCTTCAAACCGTTGGAGAGCTTCTTCAAA
>JAIROC010000392.1 GCA_031257735.1 Bacteroidales bacterium
TTGCGAAGGAGGCACGACTGAAGCAATCCCTAACAATCAATGCGTTCTTTGGGTAGGGATTGCTTCGCTGCGCTCGCAATGACGGCGTTATGTCGACTTTAAAGACAGACACTAATTAGCTCCGCTGCTCTCCGCTATTGATTTCGGGTTTTCAGCCCTTTGCTGTTCACATAAAATTACGCCGAGTGGAGTTTAACTATTCCAAAATTTTATAAGAGTCATAATTAAATCCTCTGCGTGCATCGTCCGAATAGATGTGCAATGTACGTGCATCGGTTAGAGCTGTAAGACGGTGAATATGATTTTTGAAATCATTTTTATCGCTTACAGCAAAAAAACTGTCTCCCGGTTGGATTATATGTTCCAAGACTTTACGGAGACCGCCTTCTTGTTCTTCAAATACTTCGAGACGGATGTCACCCGATATGTGTGTATAGCCTGCATATTGGGGATGTCCATGAATAGAGGAGGACACGCCTTTTTTCCAGGTCATTACAATGACTTCCCAGCCCGATGGAAAATGCCCGATATAATTTCTTCCATAGTGATCATCGTAAAACTGCTGAAATTCTTCCGGGTTAATCTCTTTTGCCCATTTCAAGGCATGTTGTTTTATGGCATCTCCCAAAGCGGTAGTGATAGGTTTGTCAATTACTATGCCTAGCAATTCTTCAAATTGTTTCTCATATCCATTGAGTATTACAATGGGTTCGTTTACATCAAAAATTGTCATAACTTCTCTGATTTTTTTGTTGATTTACATTTTTTATTACTAAATTATCAATATCTTATTTCCATTGAGAAAAAAAGATGTTGCAAAAGTAACATATTTCTTTCAATAATTCCAGATAATCTCAATATCCCATTTTGCGAATAAACGTTTAATAGACAAGAGCATAACATATATTGCTGAAAAACTTAATGTAATTATATTAAAAGTTTAATGATTTTTGATTAGGTATATTCTGAATTGCTACTTCATCAATTGATGAAGTTCTTTACCAGACACAGCCGAATGCATCTGGGATATGGTTTATTTTCACTTCTTTATTATTCAACAAGACAGATATAATATCAAAACGAATTTCTCCTTGCCATTGTTTATATTTGGAATAAGATTCGGCTGCTTTGATAATATTTTTCTGTTTTTGTTTAGTAACGAATATTTCAGGTTCTCCAAAAGAAGAAGAAGTACGACATTTCACCTCACAGAATACCAAAATATTTCCTTGTTGCGCAATAATGTCTACTTCGTAATGTCCACACTGCCAATTTACCTGTAGAACAGTATATCCATTGGTTTCCAAATAGGTTTTTGCCCTTAATTCTCCTTCTTTTCCTGTTTGATTATGTATTGCCATATCAATTTTTAATTATAGCAGGTACAGCTTCTTTGATATAGTACAACATCAAAGCAAAGCAAAAGACGTATTATTGTTTTGTATAAATCTTTTCGTCTTTATTAAATCCTTCTCCTTCTACAATAAGAATAAGTTTGTCACTTTCTATTCTGTACTTGTAGGTAACGTCTCCCTGTTTGGAAATTTCGTCTTTTACTCTGTTGGTAAAGGTAATTTTATTATTTTTCCGTTCGAAATTACCTTCGATAGTCCAACGTTCCCATTTACTGGAGGTTCGCTCATAAAACGTTTGCTTATACGTTTGGTTTGAACCCGAGTTAAAGTACAAAACTTCTTTGGAAGAATCAACGCTCAAGTTTCGCGCTTCTTTCAAGTCTATTTCCCAAACGCCTAAAATCGACATTTTGTCGTATTTGTTACACCCTACAATTAAAAGGGTTAAAAAGCCAAGGACAACAACAGTTGCCCGTACATTGTTTTTTCTCATTTTTATATTCATTTTAGTAAAATTAATTAATGATTTATAGATTGTTAGTAAAATTCGTTTTTCAAAAGATAGTTCGTAATATAGTCATGTACACCTTCTTCCAAAGAAGTAAAAGGTTTATCATAACCTGCTTTTTTCAGTTTTTCCATATTGGCTTCTGTAAAATATTGATATTTATCTCTAATATCTAATGGTGTATCAATAAATTCGATATTTTCTTCTTTGTTCATTGCTTTAAAAGTAGCTTTTACCAGATCCAAAAAAGAGCGGGCATGACCAGTTCCTAAATTATATATTCCAGAATATGATTGTGTTTTCATCAAAAAGATAATGACATCCAATATATCTTTTACATAAATAAAATCACGGGATTGTTCTCCATCACGAAAATCAGGATTATGGGAACGAAACAACTTAACCTTTCCTTCGTTAACAATCTGATTAAACGCATGAAATATTACCGATGCCATTCGTTTTTTATGATATTCATTGGGACCATAAACATTAAAAAATTTAAGTCCTGCCCAAAAGGGTGGTTCATTTTCTTGGGTCAGCGCCCATTTATCAAATTCATTTTTTGATACGCCATATAAATTGAGGGGTTTTAATTTTTCCACTATGTCATGTCTATCGCTATATCCATGTTCTCCAGCGCCGTAAGTTGCAGCGGAAGAAGCATAGATAAGCGGAATTTCATACACTGCACAATTATCCCATATCTGTTGACTGTAAATTAAATTCAATTCATCCAACAATTCCCAATTTGTTTCTGTTGTGTCGGTACGTGCTCCAATATGAATAATAAATTGAATATCTCTATTATTGGTATCCATCCATGAAAAAAATTCCGTACGACTTATTTTTTCAAGATAATGTTTTGAGGAAGTATTTCTCAATTTTTCTTTTTTGGAAAAATCATCCACGCCAATAATATTGTTATATCCTTGTTCGTGCAGTTCTTGCACCAAACAACTTCCAATAAATCCAGCAGAACCTGTAACTATTATATATTTCATTCCCTCTTAATAATTAATTTGCAAATATAGCTTTTTTACTGATACGAAATCCTGTTTATGTAATTAAGCATAAAATATTTGAAAGATGAGTTCCTTCATCAATTCCTGTTCTTCTATATTAACTCCCGTTCCTCCTTTTGTCATCAAATCATATTTACGGAGCAAATGCATGATTTTTATTATTTTATGAACAGTATAAAATGAAGCTGCATCACGATATACAGATAGATCTTTCCAAAACACACCCACTGCCTTTAAATAATTATCTGTTTTATCAACAGAAAAATGATATTGTAGCAATTGATAAAAAGCTGTATACAATGCAGGAACAGTCAGTGTTTTCGCATAACCTACAGGATTGGTTGAAAAATAATTTAATATCTTATATGTGTTGGAAGGATTGCGACTAATTACGGCTTTAACGAGTTCGAATATATTATATTCCTTGCTTATTCCTACATATTTCTCTATAACTGGGAGTGTAATCTCTGCATTTTTAGGAACAATGTTAATTAATTTTTCTATTTCATTATCAATACGGGACAGATCAGTTCCAATATGAGTTGCCAATGAATTAAGGGCAGAAAATCCTATTTGAAATCCTTTTTCTTTAACGATATTCTTTATATGTTCAGGCAGTTGATCCTCATATATTTTTGCAGAGTTGAACACTATGCCCAATTTAGAGATTGTTTTATAAAGCGTTGTTTTTCCGTCAAGTTTTTTATTTTTATAGCAAAGTACCAAAACCGTTTGTTTCTGTGGATTTTTTACATAGTCTGTCAGATAAGCTATATTGTCAAGATTTTGAGCTTCTCTGACAATTATCAGTCGATAATCGGACATCATGGGATATTCCTTAGCGAAAGCAACTATTTGGTTTGCCGTAACATCTTTCCCATATAGCAACTGAAAATTAAAATCTTTGAGCGCTTCATCTTCAAAAAAGTGATCTTCTATATAATTGCTCACCTTATCAATAAAATAAGGTTCTTCCCCCGTCAATAAGTAGACAGAAACATATTTTTTATCTGCCAATGAAGCCATTAATTCCTTATATTCCATCACGGTGTATTTTTAGTAAATTCCAAATTAATTCTTTCGTTTCATTATCCACAGTCAATAGTGGCAAACGTACATGGTCATCAATCAAACCTTGAGCCTGTAAAAACGCTTTTACGCCCGAAGGACTTCCATCTTGAAAGCAAGCAGACATACAAGGTAATAATTTGTAATGATATTTTTTTGCCTGAATAAAATCTCCCTTAAGCGCCAATCGTACCATGTTGGAAAAATCCTGCGGAAAAGCATTGGCTACAACAGAAATAACTCCATTTACTCCACAGGCAAGCAAGGGTAAAGTAATGGCGTCATCGCCAGAAATGACAAGGAAATCTTCAGGCTTGTTATGAATAATTGTCATGATTTGAGCAAAATTACCAGAAGCCTCTTTAATACCGATAACTTTTGGGATATTTTTTGCTATCTTTAAAGTAGTTGTCGCTTCTATATTCACACCTGTTCTCGCAGGAACATTGTACAAAATAACAGGTAAAGGACTTTGTTCGGCAATTGATTTGTAATGTGCAATTATGCCATCCTGTTGAGGGCGATTATAGTATGGCGCGACAGACAAAATAGCAGATACTTTCCGCAAATCAAAAAAATGTATTTGTTCAATAACTTCTATCGGATTGTTGCAACCAATACCCACTACAACAGCAATACGATCATTAACCGCTTCTATAATGGTATCCAAAATTTCTTTTCGTTCCTTAAACGATAAAGTTGGCGTTTCAGCAGTTGTACCCAATGCCACAATATAATCAATACCATGATTTATTACATGATTAACCAAAGTATCTATTCCCTCAAAATCAATAGAAAAATCTTGTTTAAATGGAGTTACCAAAGCTACGCCTGTCCCTGAAAACATTTTATTCATTGCAGTTTTATCTATTTGCTGTCAATTATTTTTAGTTTTGCAAAGGTATAACTTTTTTTCATCAAATAAATAATGCAAGCGATAAAATAGTAGATTGTCCTTTTAAGGGTTACCTGCAAAACCCTGTGTTCGGGTATAGATATTAGATGATTTGAATAAAAAGAAATTTAATGGTTGAATTTTTTCTCCTGATTTCAACATTTTTCATTCCTTATTTTATAATCTCAATGAATAAAATGCTTGTAAATTACGCATTTCCACAATAAAAATATATCTAATTTCCTATTCAATATAGGAAAATTCCTATTTAAAATATCTAAATTCCTATTCAATATATTCAACTTTCTATACAATATATCGAACTCCCTATTTAATATATCGAACTTCCTATTTAATATATCGAACTCCCTATTTAATATATCCAATTTCCTATACAA
>JAIROC010000432.1 GCA_031257735.1 Bacteroidales bacterium
AATTCAACTCGCTAAAAGACGGGCAAGAGGATATAGAAATGTTAAAAATTTTATCAACATGATTTACTTTATTTCAGCTAAACTCAACTTTGATTACCCACTCTATCCGTTATAGAGCCTTATTTATATCCATATTATTATTTTTGCGCCTGCAAAAGTACATGAAAAATTCGAGATTTAAGCGCCTGCAATACAAATCAAGGATACTCTATTTCGCTTACTTTCGTATGCGAGAACACGGTTATCTAATAAAAAAGACAGGCTGTAAAAAAAATGACAGGCTGTTTTTGGGTATGTTGGGTATATTTCTAATCTAAGCCATGTATGAACGTATACATGTTGGAGTGAGAGGGCAGGGGAGTAATTCTTCCTACTTGCTTGATTTAATTGATAATTAAGAATTGATTGAAGAATTGCTTATCCGAAAACGGATGTATCAAAAAAATTGCTATCTTTGCACATCGTATTTTTATTCGATGCAAATAATTACGAATGTTCTTTGTTGAAAATAAATAACATATCAAGTACATGTTAATTTTTTTTATATGTGCAGGCAACATTTGGGGGGGGAAATAAGTCAATTATATATGGAAGGGATTTCTATCAAATAAAAATACATGAAAAGAAATGAACTTTGTCCGACTAAAGTATACGGATTTTTAGTGTTGGATGGAATGTATGTTTTGTGAAGTAGAATTGTAATAGAAGAGTAGAAGAAATTATTTTAAGTAAAGTTATCATTAATAAAATTAAAAGAGAAATGAAAAAAATTATTGTGTTTTTAGGTATTGGTTTATTGTTTACAGGTCAGCTTTTTGCAGATGGTAAAATTCCTGTAAATGTTGTTCCTCTTGATAAGGCGTCTAATTCTTATATAGATATTCATGAGGTTACTATTGGTGATTGGAATGTATTTTTAAATTACATTAAAAGTGTAGAGGGAGAGAATTCTTTAGCATATCAGGGTTCATTTCCTAATGATGCGATTTGTCGTCAAGTGTATAAAGTAGATGATTATATGACAAATCCAGAGTTTCAAAATTATCCTGTGATTGGTATTACTTATGAACAGGCACGGTCGTATTGTGGATGGCGTACAGATAATGAAAATCGAAACAGAAAGAAAACAAATACGACAACCTATATATATTCATTGCCGACAGAAAGTGATTATCAAAATGCATACGATCTGCAAGTGAAAAAAACATTGGTGAAGTCAATCGCTCCGGTGAATTTAAAAGCTACAGAAATTACAAACATTGCAGATAACGTAAGAGAAATCACCGCAAACAAAAAAGTAGTACTTGAAGCAGGAGCAAACGGATTACGCTTTGAAAATTATTCGGATGCTAATGCAAATCTTGGATTTCGTTGCAAATTAATTCTTAAGTAGAACGAAAACAATCATTCTGTTTTTGTGTAAGTCTTTGTATTCTTTGTGATGAAAAATTAAGTTACAAAGAATGCAAAGATTTACATGATACTGTTGATATTTTGACTTGTCAACTTGCGCAGAGTGGTAAACTACTGAAAAAGAAAATTGAGGGAAGAAGGGAAAAAACAGTTTATAATCCGATGGAATAGGTATAAATGATTTTTTTTTGAAGAAAAAGGAAAAGCTAAATAAAAATTAGTATCTTTGCAACGAAAATAGAGAAGCTATATGGTACAATATATAAGTTTGTTGCAGCATATTATAAATAATGGTCATTATAAGGATGATCGGACAGGGGTTGGTGTATACAGTACCTTTGGTTATCAATTGCGAATAGATTTACAGAAAGGATTTCCTTTACTTACAACAAAAAAACTTCATCTAAAGTCAATAATATATGAGTTATTATGGTTTATTAAAGGAGATACAAATATTCGTTATTTGAATGAACATAAGGTAAATATATGGAATGAATGGGCAGATGAAAATGGAGATTTAGGTCTTATTTATGGACATCAATGGCGAAATTGGCAGTCAAATGATGGAAAAACCATAGACCAATTACAGGAAGCAATTCATAATATTAAACATAATCCCAATTCCCGACGAATACTTATTTCATCGTGGAATGTAGGAGACTTGGATAAGATGAGGTTGGCGCCCTGTCATGTGCTATTTCAGTTTTATGTATCTGATGGAGAGCTTTCCTGTCATTTGTATCAACGGAGCGCTGATGCTTTTTTGGGAGTTCCGTTTAATATTGCCTCTTATTCATTGTTAACAATGATGATTGCACAGGTAACGGGATTAAAAGCAAAAGATTTTGTTCACACTTTTGGGGATTTGCATTTATATTCCAATCATTTGGAACAAGCAAAAATACAAGTGGAACGTAAACCTTTTCCGTTACCCAAAATGGTATTAAATCCTGACGTTACGTCAATTTTCAACTTCGGTTACGAAGATTTTCAGTTATTGGAATATCAGGCGCATCCTCATATAAAAGCGGATGTAGCAATATAATAAAAGTAAATAAAATAATAAATGTATGTAGTATTAAATAAATAAAGTTATCATGGAAAAGAAAGAGAAAAAGGTAGAAATTAAAGGCGTAGAAAGGAATATACGCAATGTTATTGTAGGTATTGATTTTTCTGAATGTTCGCTTGGCGCGATGAAAAACGCTATTTTCATAGCAGAAAAATTTGGAGCAAAATTGACGCTTCTTTTTGTTGTTTCTCCTGACGCTAAAATTTTAGTGGGAGCTGCTGACATTGATAAATCAGGGCTTTATTCACTCGTTGAAATGAGGTTAAAAAATTTGGTGAAGGATTGTAAAAAAATAATTCCTAAAAATATTGTTACCCACAAGATACGTCAAGGTAAAGCGTCTAAAGAGATTAATTTGGAAGCAAGAGAGCAAGGAGATGCTTTGATTGTTTTGGGAACGCATGGTTGCAGTGGATTTAAGGAAGTTTTTATTGGAAGTTCCGCTTTTAGAACGATTAGCGCTTCATCCTGTCCTGTCTTAACTGTCCGTAATAGTGGAGATGTTGCAAAACATTTGTCGGAGATATTAATTGTAATTGATGATACAATGGAAACTTTGCAAAAATTGAAACTTACAGCAGATATAGCTAACAAGTTTTATTCCAGAGTGCATATTGTAGGTTTGGAACATCCGCAATTTCCTGGTACCCGTCGGGTTGTAGAGAAGTATGTTAAACAAGTTGAAAATTATTTGGTGAGACAGAATATCAGAATAATATCGACATTTGTCAAAAATGAAGGTAAAATAGAAACTGTACTTAAATATGTTTCAGATCATGATATTAATTTGATTGTTATCATGAAAGAAGTAGAGCTTGCGGGGAATGAAGTGTTTATTTTAGCTCCTTTCAGTGAAAGAATAGTAAATCGTTCTCCTGTTCCTGTTTTGACAGTAAATGTGGATCCAATTATTTATCCGTAA
>JAIROC010000482.1 GCA_031257735.1 Bacteroidales bacterium
AATTTTCAATCTCGTAACGATAGTTTTTGATTTATAACTGGTAAACAAAGCAAGAATGACAGAATCAAACAAATAGTTATCTGACTGAATGATAACAACAGGTCTTGCTTTACTTGCATAATTATAATCCCGTAATGTCCAAATTTCACCACGTTTCACTTTTCAATACTCCTAAAGATAGATCTGTTGCAAAATCCGTCGCTTCCTTTTCGCTTTTAAAAGGCTCTGCAACAATTGTTGGTTCATCTAAACGCAATGGAATTGTATGTGTTTTGGCAATTCTTGTAACAAACATCCGCATGGCGGTAGACAAATCTAGTCCATAATCTTTGAGAACTTTTTGTGCTTCTAACTTTATATCTTCATCTACACGAGTTGCAATTTGCAAAGTTTTCATAACAAATACTCCCTTTATGCTATCTAATAGTTACATTATACAACTCATTTGAACGAGAAAAAAGACATTTATTTTGACGATGAATATAAGTGTGTATCGATGAATTCTGGTTTGTTGTAGCTTGCTTTTTTGATTTTTTTTGCGTCTGAGATTGTTGGAATTTTTTGTTTTTGGAGATCGATTACGCGATAGTCCTGTGATGTTGCATATAAAAACTATGATGTGCCCTTTTTCTAATTTTGGAAAATTTTTTGTATTTTGGGGCGGATTTGTTAATGATTTCTTTTTTAGCTTTCATACTGATTTTGTCCACTTTTGTTGTTTTCTTGTATTTGAGATTTAACAACAGTTTTGTGGGTGCTTTTAGTGGCGCAATTCAGCTCTTTACTTCATTTCTCAAAACTTTTTCGCTATATTTTATTTAGTAATTATTATTTCATTTCGTTTTCAAAAAATTAATAAAGTTATTTATTGAAAATTAATGGAGGGTATCATCATGAGTCAAAAAATGTTTAGGTTAGAAGGTAAGAAAATATTATCTTTATTTTTAACTGTGTTTTTGTGTGTTTGTTTAATTCAAGTTAAACAAGTAGCAAGCGCACTGACTCTTAAACAAAAAAACGGCCAACCAGTTACGGCAATAGGTCAGTTAGTTGATTTTGTAGGAACGTGCGGGTTTAGTGGCATAGGAACTCCACCTGAACACCAACAAGACCAAACAGACACCTGGATGGTCGTAAAAATAAACGGTGGACAAGCGATTATTATTAAGCAAAACCCGATAGCGGTGCAAATGTACAACAAAGCTGGCGAAAGATTGGCGATATATGCGAACTCTGATATAAAGCAAACTGTAAGCAGATGGTGGAGTGTAGCATGCTCCCAAAGAATAGACGGCATACCAGCACAAAATTATGCACTACCGGTAAGACTAAACGGAGAAAACCAATGCAATCCATTTAGGTTTTGCATAGCTGACCAAAGAAAATACGAAACAACCGTAGATTCAAACCCACAAAACACCACAAAAGCTTTTGTTCTATCGGCTATAGATGCTAAATCAAACCCAGAAGGTAGCAACTACTATGTAGATGCTGGAGAAGTTGCTTGGACGAGCTTTGTGTCTGGCTTTTCTCAAAGTGATAGTCAATATCCAAATATTACATGGCTGCGTTCGCCGCTCCTTGATTCTAATCGCGCTGCGCATATCGGCGGGGGTGCTGGTGATGTCGGCGGCAACGATGGCTCCCTCCTTAATCTCGCGCTGCGTCCAGCTTGCTGGATTAACATCTAGGCTTAAAAATCCAGTCTTTTTTATTTTTCTTTTCAAGGTCTCAGAGCTTGTTAACGATCTCTAGTGAAATGAATCCCATTATACAAATTGTAATCAAACAAAGCTTGAAACAATTTGTAATAACCCGACAGGTTTTTTGAGCTATCTTTTCGTTAGTTTGAGGCAAAAAAACGTAGGTTTAGTAGTTCTAAATCGAGGCTTTTTAACGAAAAAATAGCCAAAAACTTGTTTCCTATCAGCTTTAGTCGGAAACTTCTTCCTAAAATCCTCAACATCATTATCCAATTCATGTATTATTAATCTTTCTGTATAAGAAATCGATTTCAAAACATTTCCATCAGGGACTATAATACAACTATCACCCGAATAATTTATATTATTGATATTTCCTACACAATTTACCCCTATAATATATACTTGATTTTCAATAGCTCTAGCTTTTAACAAACATTGCCAATGTTCTCTTCTTACTTCTGGCCAATTTGCTGCTACAACAATACAATCTACTTTATCTGATAAAATTTGAAAAATTTCTGGAAATCTTAAATCATAACAAATCAATGTACCAATTTTAAAATCAGCTACATTACAATAAAATAAGTCATTACCTGCATCAAAGAATTTATTTTCATTCGAAAAACTAAAAGGATGGATTTTTACATAATCCATCAATATTTCACCATTATTATCAATTAAAGTATAATGGTTCTCTGCTTTATCAGACAAAGTTTGCTTTACCCAACCAAAACCAATAGACAGTTTATATTTTACAGCTAATTTTTTAATTTGATTACATGTATAGTTATTACTCTCTGCTGTATGGGCAGTATTCATTGAAAAACCCGTAAAACTCATCTCCGGAAAAAATACAACATCTGCATTTTCTTCTTGAGCCTGTATCAAATATTTTTCAACATTACATAAATTTTGCTCTTTACTTTCCCATACAATGTTTAGTTGACAAATAGCCACTTTCATGAAAAATTCTCTTTCTTTTATTTTGTAATTACCAAAATACCCCAATTCATAAGCATTCCACCAGATATTTGTACTCTTTCTGAAGAATCAGTCACTTTCTTAGTATAAGTTCCGATACCTCTACTATTCTGCATAAGATCAATATCCATATTAAACGGGATAATCTTAAAATTTGCCACCATACCTTTTAACCAATTCTTTATAGTATATAAAGAATAAGTATTATAATTTCCAAAAATATCATCTTTAGAAGATTCTTTCGTATGGTCAAGAACTTTTGCATAAATATCAACATCATGATCTAAATTAAATAAAGAGCTAGCAAAAATTTTTCCACCCGATTTTGCTATTCTTACCAATTCAGACAATGCCTGTTTAGGGTTGTCTAACCATGATAAAGTTTGCCAACAAAAAACATAGTCAAAAAAATTACTTGCCTGTTTCATATCATAAATATTGTCTATATAATAATTGAAATCATTTTCTTTATTCACTTGCTTTGCTAACTCGATAGCATCATCCAGATAATCAAATAAATGAAATTCTGCATTTGGAAAAACATCATTTTTCAAATGATAACTAAGTCCCCCACCACCGCAGGCTACATCTGCTATTTTATAATTTTTTTCATGATTTTCATTCTTCAACAATTTTTCTAAAAATAACTGTTGTTGTGTTTTTTCATACACCGATTTCAAAAAATACTCTTTTGTATTATCACCATCAATTTTTAAAATTTTTTTATAATCATCCATTTGTGCTTACCTACTTTTTCCAATACTTCATGTTTATTATATTTTTATCTATTAAAAACCTCGCAAACTCTAAATCTACAGGTTCATCTATTTCAATTGAATATTCATCTTTCATAATATAAGGAAACGAATTTATTGAATGAAATGTCTTATTTTCCTCAAAGTATTTCCAAGAAGATATATATATACAACCATTTAATGTATATTCAGGATCAAAGTCCTGTCTTCTAAGTTTCTTTTTATCTTTCAAAGAATAATAAAAATTTGAAAGTTTACCTTCTTCATCCAATTTATTTATAAAACATCTATTTACGCCTACTTTTTTTAAACCTAACAACGTATCTGCTTTATTTTTAATAATTAAATCCAAAGATTTATTTATATCCTCATAACTTGCAAAAGGCGAAGAAGGTTCTAATAAGCAAACATAATCATATTTTCTATCATCATTATTTTCAATCCACTGCATCGCATGTTCAACAACATCCATACTATTTGCCGTATCAGTTGCAAGGTAATCTGGTCTGATAAAAGATACCTCTGCTCCATATTTTTTAGCTACATCAGCTATATCCAAATTATCAGTAGAAACAATTATTCTTCCTTTATATTTACATTTTTGTGCAGAAATTATTTTATAGGCAATTAATGGTAGTTCACCTAATTTAATAATATTTTTTTTAGGAACCCCTTTTGATCCACCTCTTGCAGTTATTAAATATAAAATATTCATTCCAAATTATTCCTCAATTATATTTCCTAAATACTACTTTCATCGGTCTACCTTCTAAAAATCTATCTACACTAGATTCTAAAGCCATTTTATAAACTTGCAACGCTTTTCTCGCCGCATTCAATGTTTTTTCAACATCTTCATCACTGTGTTCATAACATAGTGATATACATGTCATTAATATTCCTTCTTTTACCATTTCCTGACAGAACAAAGTTCTGTATTTCATTGAGCTAGCGCCATTTTGGTCTTTAGTAATAAAATTAGGACTACAGTAATCACCTTCAAAGTAGAAATACTTATTAATACCTAATTCCGTAGCTATCTCAGTCATTCCTTCTACTAATGCTTTTCCTACTTTCCATAAACGATTAACAACATTCAGCTCTTGATATACTTTTATCGTCTCAACAAAAGCTCCTAAACTACTCATTTCTGCCCCATGCGTCGTTGAAATTAAAAACACTCTCTCTTTTCCAGGAATAAGTCCGCCCAATTCCATTATTTCTCTTTTTCCACCTAGCGCTGCCACAGAAAAACCATTAGCCATACCTTTGCCATAAGTTACTAAATCTGGCACTACATTATAATATTTTGCTGCACCCTGAATATCCCAACGAAAACCCGATATCATCTCATCCAAAATATAGACTACATCATATTGTTTACACAATTTGCCAACTTCTTGTAGAAAATTATTCCTAGGAATATCAAACTCAACAGGTTCCATAATTAACGCTGCAATTTGACCTTTATATTGCTCAAATAAGTTCCTTACTGAATCAATATTGTTGTATTCAAACTGTAACGTTAACTTACTAATATCATCTGGCACGCCAGCATTCACTACTGTATCACCTATAAACCAGTCATCATAGGAAAAGAAAGCATGTTCTTTGCAACGTGCTATATATTTTTTCCCAGTATAAGCTCTTGCTAATTTTATAGCAGCTGTTGTAACAGTAGAGCCATTTTTGGCAAATTTAACCATATCAACCCAGGGAATTAGATTACACATAACTTCTGCTGCATCTACTTCAATTTTAGATGCCTTAGATGCTGTATTCCCATTTCTGATTTGCTCGATAGCCGCATTCGAAATTCGCTCAAAATCGTAACCCACAACAACCGATCGACATGCTAAATTATAATCGATGTATTCGTTGCCATCAACATCCCAAGTATGAGAGCCTTTACTTCTTAAAAACACTTTTGGCGCATTAGCTGGATAAACCTCATCCGTTCTGCTGTAAGTATGAGCTCCAGCTGGAATATAAAATTGCGCTTTCTTTTGATACTCCTCATTTTTAGTCACGTAAATAAACCTCACTTTTAAAATTTAGTTACTTTCTATTTTATCGATTAAATTTAAAAATTCTTTATCTTTTTCAAATGAATATTTAGGGTGATCTCTTTTATTTATCACTTCAAAAAAGTTTATAATCTCATTGTAGTAAGCATTTTCAATCACAAAATCGCTATAATCATTCAATTGTTGTACATCTTTATACAACTTAACTTGCTTATTTTCTTTATTTAAAAAATCATATTCGTATAAACTTTCAGGAACGCCTTCCCAACTAATATACAAATCCTCGCCAAATATTTCTAAATTGCGAACGGCTT
>JAIROC010000633.1 GCA_031257735.1 Bacteroidales bacterium
TAAAAGAAATGTATGTAAATGCAGTTAATCCTCCCGTGATTGATAGCGCCACTTTTACAAATGTTCCGAGAAATATTCCTGTGTATGTCCCCTGTGGAACAAAAACGGACTATGAAACCGCCATCCTCTGGGATCAATTTACGAATATAATAGATCGTCCCGCAATTATTCTGCAAGTAAACAATACAGTCCTGGGCAGAGTGGATACAATCCAAGCCTATACCTGTGAAAACGATACGGTAATCATAGCGGCAGTTCCTAAATCCTGTTATTACTTTGTCGCATGGGATGACGACAGTACGTCAAATCCCCGAACCTTTGTCTTATCAAGAGATACAACATTTACAGCGGTATTTGATAGCATAATCATAGCATTGAAAGATACGATCATCTGCTACAACACCCCCGCGACAGTTACTGTGAGCAGCAATGTTCCGTCCGCCGTCTATCAATGGTATTCATCATTAACAGACCTAACGCCCTTCCATACCGGCTCCAGCTACACCACCAGCAATTTAACATCAGACAGTACCTTTTATATAGATATATTAGGGAGCGACTATTGTATCAATGGAGAAATCATCAGACAAAGCGTAACGGTAACAGTTTACGATTCATTAATCGGCGGGAGTATAGTGGAAGTCGACCCATACTGTTATAACAGCATACATCCAACAATAGAATATTTTGGGGAAGAGCTACCCATTGGCGGTAGCGGGAACTATTCCTATCAATGGCAAAGCAGTATAGATAGCGCAAAAACATGGACGGAGATAGGAACAGGCAAACAAACCTATACGTTAAGTGGCGAATTAGAACACAAAACGACGCTTTATCGACGAGTAGTAACCGACAAATACGGTTGCGGTACAGTTTTCAGTGATACGCTCACCGTACATCCCGTGCCAACAATTTCTGCGAAACTGACGGAGATATGTCCGGGCGTAACCACTCAGGTCTTTCCCAACAGAGACGGACGCTGGGAAAGCAGCGATTCCAATATTGTAGACATAATCGACAGTAGTACTATAGTGGGAAAAACCCCAGGCACGGCAAAGCTCACCTTCTACGATTCTTTAGCCGGGAGCTGTTCTGCCCCCCTAAGCATAATAGTAACAGCTTTCCCCGACCCCGAAGAAATAACAGGGGACAAAGTAGTTTGTGAGGGAAAAGAGGTAGTGTTATCCAACACAACGCCCGGTGGCGTCTGGACGCACAACAACGACAACATAAGCATCATCACCCAAACCAACGCCCCCGACAAAGCAACAGTAACACTAAAAGGCGAAAAAGTAGGAAAGAGTTTCGTCACCTATACGGTAGCCAATGGTAATGGTCTCTGCAAATCAAAGCGTACATTCCGCTTGAAAATTATCGACAATACTCTGCCAAAAGTGATAATAGGAATTAAAAGGTAATTAGGAGCTCCCCAACGCCGTCATTGCGAGCACAGCGAAGCACCCGTAAGAGCAGCGGAGCTAATCCCTACCCTTTACCGTCATTGCGAGCGCAGCGAAGCACCCGTAAGAGCAGCGGAGCTAATCCCTAACCAAAGAACGCATTGATTGTTAGGGATTAGCTCCGCTGCTCTTACGGGTGCCACGTCGCTGCGCTCCTCGCAATGACGACGTTGTTTGTTGCGAAAATACTTTATAGACAGACACTAATTAATAAAACTTTGTGAAGCCTTTGTATTCTTAGCGTCTTTGTGGTAAAAAAATACCCTTTAAAGGATATTGTTTCGTTTCTTTTTGAAGAAATCATGTAACAATAGCATAGCTTCTTTTTCCAAGACGCCTCCTGTCCACTGTGTTTTGGGATGCAGGAGTAGTTTTTTGTCTATGGGTAATTTATGGTTCAGGTCGGTTGCGCCGTATACGATTTTATGAATCTGTGTCCAATAAGAGGCGCCCAAACACATTAAACAGGGTTCCAAAGTTACATACAGCGTGCAATCCGTTAGATATTTAGCGTCCAAAAATTCGGAAGCGGCGGTAAAAGCCTGCATCTCCGCATGAGCCGTTACATCGTGAAGCGTCTCTGTCATATTATGTCCCTTTGCAATCACCAAATCATTGCTCACAATAACGCAGCCTACAGGAATTTCCCCCTCTTCCATTGCCTTCTCTGCTTCGTTTAAAGCTAAGCGCATAAAATATTCATCGTTCAATAGCATCTTTTCCTGTCTTTACATATAACAATAAAGAAAGGGATTCATAATTATAAATCCCCTTCCTGAATAAAATAAAAATCCACGTGTTTCTCAATAATTGTCTATCTGAGCGCGCTGCAATTTATCAGAATAATCAAAGTAGACAGTTTTCCATTCCGTAAAGATGTCAAAGGCAGTCCATCCACCTTCTCTGTGTCCATTTCCTGTTCCTTTTACTCCACCAAAAGGCATGTGAGCTTCAGCGCCTATGGTCGGAGCGTTCACATAACAAATACCTGTTTGAATTTCACGTACTGCCGTCCAAGCTCTGTTTACATCTCTGGTATAGATAGAACCTGATAATCCGTATTCGCAATGATTTTGCAAGGCAATGGCATGTTCAAAAGAATCAGCCTTTGTAACGCATAAAACAGGACCAAATACCTCTTCATTAAACAGGGTTTTTGTTTCGTCTACATCCGCAATGATAGTCGGTTCAAAGAAACAACCTTTTGCTAATTCAGGTTGCGTACAAGGTTTTCCACCTGTGATTAAACGTCCACCTTCGTTAAGCGCTATCTTGACTATTCGTTCACAGTTTTCCAATGATTTTTTATGGATAACAGGACCCATTTCCGTACCAGCTACTAATCCGTCGCCGATTTTGAGTTTTTCTGCGCGTACTTTTAGCATGTTCAAGAATGTTTCGTAAATATCCTTATGCACTATCAAACGGGATGTTGCTGTGCAACGTTGTCCTGTTGTTCCAAAAGCGCCCCAAAGTACGCCTTCCAATGCCAATTCCAAATTAGCATCTTCCATAACGATTTGAGCATTCTTTCCACCCATTTCCAAGGAAACACGTTTATTTAAACGTCCTCCAATTTCAGCGATTTTGCATCCTATGTCTGTAGACCCTGTAAATCCTATTACCTTCACATCAGGATGTTTTACAATCATATCGCCCATACTGCCCGTCCCTAACAAGACATTAAAAACGCCTGCAGGAAATCCTGCTTCTTCCATAATTTCTGCAAAAATAACTCCCGAATGAGGCGCATCTTTTGAAGGCTTAAACACAACTGTATTTCCAGATGCTATGGCAGGTAATATTTTCCATGAAGGCACTGCGATAGGAAAATTCCATGCTGTAATTACCCCTACAACACCGATAGGCGTACGAAATGATAAATTCATTTTATTGTCCATTTCGCTGGGAACAGTATGTCCAAACAGACGGCGCGTTTCCGATGCCGCATAATAGGCTGTATCTATGGCTTCCTGTACATCTCCTTCTGTTTCAAAGGTTGGTTTGCCCATTTCGCGGGTCATGATACGTGCCAATTCTTTTTTACGTCGATTAAAAATATCTCCTACTTTACGCATCATATCTCCACGTTTGGGGGCAGGAATCAATCTCCACGATTGATATGCTTTTATTGCTGCTGACACAGCACAATCTACATCTTCCTGTCCCGAAAAAGGAAATTCCCCGATAATATCTTCCTGATTGGCTGGATTGATATTTTGAAATGTTTTTCCTGATATTGCCTTTACCCACTTACCATCAATATAATTTTTAAATTCTTCCATTATGATTTTACTTTAAATAAATACTATTTCTTTTTTCGAGCTGCAAAGGTACGCAAAATTTTTTACAAAACGGATTATCGTTAGCATGTTTTTTTATTTGTTCTCCTATCTTTTAATCGTAATTGAACCTCTGCGCATAAACTGCGAACCTTGATACATAAACTTGAATACATAAAAATATACTCCATCCTGAATATTATCCCCATTCCAATCATTCTGGTAGTTTATTTTATCATAGATTATTTTGCCATCCTGTCTGAATATAAAGAGATGTGTTTCTGAAAATTGCTCTATGCCTCCAATTACAAAGTAATCATCAAAATAATCTCCATTGGGAGTAAAAATATTTGGTATTCTAATGTTAGGCTGTTCAGGATTTTCTTGTGTATCTTCTTTTCCCGGACTGCTTTCAGGAGGTGTATTTTGTGTTTCTGACACTTCTTTTGCAGGCGGTTTTACGATAGACTGTGATTTATGCTCTGTTTTGGGTGTTGTTTCCTGCTTTGTCGTGTTTTCCATTGTGGTATGAGAAGTCGAAACTTCCGAAGAAGCATGAGTAGTATGAGCAGGCAATATATTTTTATTTTCCTCATAACTTGTTGTATCTCGTTGTTCGTCGAAACAACATACAGGCATATTTGTTATTTCTTTCGTTTCAGTCGTTGGCTTGATATGGAAAGTATCTGTTTCAGTCGTTGTCCACACATTATTTTCATCGGTAGAAGGATTAGTTTGGGGGTCTTCTTTTATTATTTTTGCTTCACTTTGTTCCACTGTATCTGTATCCATTGAATTGACAACAACCAAAGAGACAATACCTCCAATGACAGTTGTTGCAACAATTACCGATACTATTTTCCCTGTAACAGTTCCAGCTAATTGCGAAAAAACAGAACCATTACCCGAAGGCGGAGGCGAAGAAGAAGACGACGATCCCGAATTGGAATTTGCATTTGTTGTCTGCAATGTATCCAATTGGGTTTCTATCTTGTTCCAGCAATCAACGGATGGTTGTTCCGTGAAAGACTGTAAAAGTTCCTGTATATTTTTATCAAAACTGTTATCCATTTATCTGTATATTTCTAATTTTTTTTGTAACATTTTTCGTGCTCTTGCCAATTGAGAGCGAACTGTACCTTTATTAATTCCCATTAAATTTGCCACTTCTTCATAAGAATATCCCTCTATAACAAAAAGATTAAACACGGTGCGATATCCTGTAGGCATTTGTTGTATTTCATTTAAAATATCCTTTACATTTAATTGACTATAGACTGTATTTTCTGACAAAATAATTTTTTTCTTTTCTACATCTTTATTTATATCTTTCGTTTCGTAGTATTTATGATTAAACCGAATTGTACTTAATGCTGTATTGATAATAATCTTTCTCATCCAACCTTCAAAAGATCCTTCATTCTTAAATGTATCCAACTTGGAGAATATGACTGTAAATCCCATGATTAAAACATCTTCCGCATCTTCTACCGTAGGCATATAGCGTAAACATACTGCAAAGAAAAGCGGACTATATGTCTCATACAATTCTTTTTGTGCAATTCTATCCTTATTAATACATCTTTGAATTAGTTCCTCTTCTGATAACATATTTTCTCAACTGTATATTAAGACGCAATAAAGCCTTCTAAAGTTGTCTCGCATCGATAATTTTTTTCACTTTATTTATCCACCCGTCTCCGTATTTTCTGGCGAGGGGTATTTTTAAAAAATCAAAAACACTAAGCTGTAATCTTTTACCATTCATTCTTGCAGGATGACAAACTTCCCATTGGTGATAGTCTAATTTCTCGTAACAGTTCTGTTTGGTAAGGCGGACAGGATACAAATGACAGGATATTGGTTTTTGAAAATCTGTCTTTCCTTTCAGATATGCTTTTTCTATAGCGCATTGGGCAATGTCGTTTTCATAATAGACAAAAGCACATTCTCTGTCATTTACGAGCGGAGTTACCAACACGCCTTCCATGTCATAATCAAATACGCCTCCCTGATTTACAATTTCAATTCCTTCTTTTGTCATGAAAGGTTTTATATTGTCCAAACAATCTTCTATGATTGCGATTTCTTCTTCTTCCAAAGGTGCGCCCGCGTCTCCTTCAACACAACAACTCCCTTTACAACAAGAAAGATCACAGACAAAATGTTGTCTAAAAATATCATCCGAAATAAATATATTATCTATTATTACCATGTTCGTGTTTTATACAAAGTATGCAAAGATATAATTTTTAGAGGCACGCAAAATATGAAACAAAATTTTTAACTTCTCTGTTGATGTTGGAAGGACATTATATAATGTCTGTCTATAAAGTATAAAAAAGTAATCATCAATGCCGTCCAAACAGCGCCGTCATTGCGGGCTTGACCCGCACCTGTAAGAGCAGCGGAGCTAATCCCTACCCAAAGAACGCATTGATTGTTCGGGATTAGCTCCGCTGCTCTTACGGGTGCTTCGCTGCGCTCCTTATAATGACGCTTTTTATAAATGCCGTATTATGAGGCATAAAGCGTCATTGCATTTGTGCTTTTGAGCATCAAAACGATTACTCGCAATGACGGCGTTGATTAGGCGTTTTCGTGCGTCAGCCCAATTCATAATTATACTTTATAGACAAACAATGTAATTAGAAGTATTTTTTTCATTCTTAACTAATTTTTTAGATGATTCTTTTCTTCCTTTGTTTATTAATTATACACATAAAAATAAGTTGCTATATAATTAGTATTATCCCCCGCATAATTGGTAGTAATGCCAATTTCTGTTGGAAATTTTCCATCGTATACAATCTCATAATTTGTCTCAAAACTCATACCTTCATTGTCGTTTCCTTTTTCATAAGTGACATTATTTTTAGAACGTAATGGACTGCATGTTAAATAATATTCCGCATCTGTAACGGGAGATGTAATCTCATTAGGAATAAAAGAATAGTAGTATGGATTATTTTTTTTGTCATATTCGTATGAGAATTCCAATGTATAGTATACATCTCCATTGGAAGTGTAAAATATGCTTTTGATATTATCTCCATCCCATGTATATTCATATACATCTACAAATGCAGGCGTATTTTTTCTTGTCGAGATATGATTTTTATGCTTGGAAAACAGATTTTCAGTAACAGGTTCCGGAAGGAAACAACGCAATGCTGTTGCTTTACATTGATCGGCTAATGATAAACTTTTATATCCATAAAAAGTATTTGTTATTGTGGTGATTTTCTTTTTTGTATGTTCAAATTCATAGGTTTCAACTAAAGCTCCATCAAAAGTATAGAGATCTATTTTTTTTATTAACCTTTTATCATACGAAAAAGCATAGTAATCTCCTTCAGAAAAGGTTATTTTCTCTATCTGATCTTTATCATTATATTGAAAATCCCAATAGTAACTGTTATCTCCTGCGGTGATTTTGGAAAGATTTTTATCATCCCATGTCCATACTTCTTGCAATTCCTTGACTTCTCCATAGTCCTGACAGTAAATTCTTGCAATTTTCTTCTTTGGATGATATACCCCTTCTTTTTTGCATGCAGGGAACGCTATCGCTAAAACTAATACTGTAATAATAAACAAAATATTTTTCATTTTAAATTTTGCTCGGTTATATCCCATTGAGCCGTCGGTTTTAAAATTTTTAAATAAATTAATTCTTCTTGCTAATAACTTAATATTTAATGATTTCATCTTTGCAATTTTTATTTCTTGTTTTTTTTACTTATTCAACTGTGTACTCGCTCATAGATAATCCACTTGTTTACCAATTTCTTTCACCTTCTTTATTTGTAAAGAAAAAGCGTATAAATAATATATTCCTGTATTATTTAACTATCCCACGACGAACTATTGTACCTTCTTTGATTACTTTTTTCCATACGCTATAATCACCCTTTAATTCTATCTTTTCATTATTAACGGACGTCGTTGATAATATACTTATTTCCCAATAATTCCTGCTTGCAGATACAGATGTACCTGCTTTGATAAAAAGTTCATTATTTTTATATACATCTTCATACACCACCATTTCAGGATCTCTATTCTTCTTGTTTTTCTTGGTAAAAATAACAGAAATAAACAATGTGCCTTTTAGTTGCAAAACATCGTAACTATCCGAAAATATTTCGGTTTTTATTTTTTCTCCCGTGTTTTTCTCAATATATGGTTTTGCTCCTGCCAACATAACAGGAAACACAGCACGCAAATCGTCATTTTTTCCTTCACTGTTTATTTCTATTAACCAAAGCATTTTGTCTTCTCCTGTTTTTCTATAAAAATCCGCATCAAAAGCGCTGATATTAATCCATCTCATATACTTTGTTTGGGTTGTTGTTTCAACTCTTTCTCCAACTTTACCATAACTTGGCGTGTGTTTTGTTATAGTATAGGGTTTACCTGAAGAATTGGTGTATGTCCTTGTTGTACTCTTAGCAATGCCTGTTTGTCCCCATATTGGCACAACTTTTTGTGTGGTATATTCTTTGGGGTCACTAATACCGTACTCGTAGAAAATAACAATATTTGCTTCATTTTCATTGGCAGTAAAAGTGTACCCTTTAGGGGAAAGCAGATTTTTGATATATTTCTCAAATTCTATATTTTTTATGTCATGTTTGGGAATAGTTACGTCATTACATACCAATAATACCTTTTTAGTTGCGGGAATGAATTCTTCAATGCTGTAAGCATCTATATTAATCTTAATATATTCACGGGGAATGCTAAACTCTTGACCATAAATATTTCCACAAAACACTATCAAGAATGAGAAAATAAATAATTTTTTATACATATTGATATTTGCTCGGTTATATCCCATTGAGCCGTCGGTTTTAAAATTTTTAAATGATTTAATGATTCTTACTAATAACTTAATATTTAATGATTTCATCTTTTATAATTTTTATTTATTGTTTTCTTACTTATTTAACTGTCTACTCGCTCATTAATAATCCACTTGTTTACCAATTTCTTTCACCTTCTTTATTTGTAAAGAAAAATCGCACGTATGTTCTGAAGCCAAACATTTTTTCATCCATTTGCAGTTCCTCTTTAAATATGGGAAAACAATACAAAGTAGCATCAAAACCAATATGTAAATGATTAATATATGTCAATGCAATACCTGCTGTAACCCCGAGGTCAAACAGACTGAAAGTTTTGTCATCCTCACCGCTGTTAAGTATGGTTTTATCATCCTCCAAATATAATTCTGACCCCAGTTCTCGCGCTACGCCATCAAACCGAAACAAAGGTACTACGCCTATTTGTGGTACAAGAGCAAGTTTATTCGGTACTAAATCGAAATTCATGGCAAAACTTACTGGAAATTCAAAATTGTAAAACATCATGGAAAACGTATCTCTACCGCTTTGCCATTTAAGTCCATTTGCCGAAAAAAGCATTTGAAAATGTACATAATATCCCATATCAAGAGACTTTTTTGTGGGATAAGTATTACATCTAAAAAGCAAATCAAGTCCTACATGATAAGCTGGTTTATACAGGAAGTCATAACTGTTTAATGATGTTGCCCATGGTTTACTGAAATCAAAACCTCCTTCTATGGCAATATTACAGATTTTTTTCTGTCCATGTAAGCAAAAACTTGCCAATATAAGTCCAGCATATAAAATAACTTTCTTCATATTTTTCTTCTCCTTATTTTATTTCATCCAAAACGGTATTATCTGATATTTTAAAATAAATCCCGCTTCAACTTGATGAGCGGCAATCCTTTCTCTTTCAAAATTATACAAAAAAGTATATCTGAACGAAAACTTTACTCTATTGCCTGCCGCCAGATTTACGCCTGCACAAGGTCCTATCGCAAAGGGCGTATTATGAAAAAACAAATGGGTACAAATACCAATATACGGATTGGCTACAGGATGTCTGCGACCATATCTGTTCCATTCGTCTTCAATTCCTCCATAAATAGTGTTTCCATAATCCCCGACGTATGGTCTTTTAAAAAAACTAAACATAAAGTTTAAATTCATGCCCCATAGATCAGCAGGATTTCCTTCCTCATAAGAATATCTTGTATTCGATGTGTTGTAATAATCGCTTCCAAAAACGTCTCCCTGCTTTCCCCAAGCGCCCAATCTATTATAAGACGCCCCATATTCTATGTCAATGTGCTTATTCCAACTGTTTCTCAAACCAAATTCCATACCACCATAGTTGCCTGAAAAAGCACCTGTAATATACAAATCACTTGAAAACAGTACTAAAAGTGTTGCCACAGCAGCGCCTGCCGCTCCTATAGCGGCGCCTGCTCCCCCTGCATCAGTAACAGGCGAACCTCTATCAGAACCGGATGTAGAACCGGATGTAGATTTGGATGAAGAACCGGATGAGGAACCGGAAGTACTTTTGTGTTGTTTTTCAGAATTAGGCGTGCCATATAATTCCAATCTATTGCAGCCGTTAATAAGCGTTGCCGGAGTACTTGACCATGTAGTGCCATCTTCAGACTCGGCGCTCCATGTGCTATGTGGTTTAGTTATATTAACAGTTACGCAACCGTATGTCCCACAATCAGGCGCCCAACTATAGGCTCGAGTAATAGTGCCTACGTAACGATCATTCACATACATTTTTATATTGCCATATTCCGGATTCTTAGTCCAAAACATCAATTGAAATTGAGCGTATAGCGAGGCGCTAAATGATAGTAATATAAACAGTAAAAATAATATTCTTTTCATATTGTCTATTTTTCATATTGTTAATCTACTTTAGTAAGCGTCATCTCTAAATCAACATCTTCTACCTTGGAGAGGTTATCAGGGAAAACATTCTGGTACATTTCCATTAACTCATCATCTCCAAAAATTTCTTCAAAAATTTCTTCTATAGATCTTCGCGAAATTAAAACAAGTGTTCCTTCTGATACGCGATAATACCAAAATACTATATCTGTTCCATTTTTTATCGTAATTTTATCATTAGAAACCGTGTAAGGCGCCGAGTCTAAAAACTCATTATATTCTATTGAAACAACACCATTTTTCTCAAAAATAAAACGCCATCCAAGTCCAAGATAATATTCCCTCCATTCCGATAAATCTTTTCCTTCTTCTTTTGCATTGAATGTTCCACCAGATGTATAATAAAAGATAAAATTCATATCACTAAACAACCATGTTCCGACTATTTTGTGTTGTGCTTCTTCCTCTTTTTCTTTTTCATCCTTTTTACATCCTGACATAATAACTGTCAATGTACATATAATGACTACTATAACTGTCAATAACCTATTACTTTTCCTGTGTAATTTTAATCTAATTTCTTTCATTTTCTACATAATTTAAATATTAAGATTCTATCAACTTATCTTATCAAATATAAAAACAAATTCTACTGAATCATATATTTCAAATTCTTCAGGTAATTCACCACCTTGCTGTTCTATCAAATCATCAAGCGTCCAATAAAACTCAAGTATTTTGTCTGAGAAACGATAATAAAATTTCATTACATACCCCTCGCTATCCTTTATATAGATTCTATTACTTGATACGGTATATGTAGTATTTTCCGTATAATTTTCATTTATACTTATTGTTACTGTATTATTTTTATTAAATTTAAAGACAAAACCATCAAAGATACCGTCCAGAGATGATAAATCAGCTCCTTCTTCCATTGCGTTGTGCATTACTCCATCAATAGAATACAACATATTAGCTTCTCGAAACCGCCATGTCCCGACTAATCCATTTTGTTGTATTTGTACTTGTTCTTCCTCTTTTTCCTTTTCATCCTTTTTACATCCTGACATAATAACTGTCAATGTACATATAATGACTACTATAACTGTCAATAACCTATTACTTTTCCTGTGTGATTTTAATCTAATTTTTTTCATTTCTTACATAATTTAAATATTAAAATTCTATTAACTTATCTTGTCGAATATAAAAACATATTCCACTGAATCATATATTTCAAATTCTTCAGGTAATTCACCACCTTGCTGTTCTCTCAAATCATCAAGCGTCCAATATAACTCAAGTTTGTCCGACAGACGATAGCGAAATGGCATTACAGTCCCTTCACTATCTTTTATATAGATTCTATTACCTGATACGGAATAAGTAGTATTTTCTGTATAATTCCCATTTATACTCATTGTTCCTGTATAATTTTTATTAAATTTAAAGATGAAGCCATCAAAACTATCGTTCAAAGATGATAAATCAGACCCTTCTTCCCTTGCATTGTGCATTACCCCATTAATAGAATACAACATATTAGCTTCTCGAAACCGCCATGTCCCGACTAATCCATTTTGTTGTGTTTGTACTTGTTCTTCCTCTTTTTCCTTTTCATCCTTTTTACATCCTGACATAATAACTGTCAATGTACATATAATGACTACTATAACTGTCAATAACCTATTACTTTTCCTGTGTAATTTTAATCTAATTTCTTTCATTTTTTTTATTTGTTATTATATTTATTGCTAATTTTTTTATTTGTTTTTTTTATTTGTTTTGTTCAATATAAATGGATATAGTTGTCTTTCCAAAAGCCCCCATCTGTACTATATTAATTTGCCAAAAGAAATTCCATTCCCTTATTATTTCATTATTAGCGGAATAAATGCTTCTTTTAAGGGTCATGATACTTTGTTTTTTTCTTTCCCAACTATCTGAATAGTTACTATCGTTTTTATTTACAATATTTTGCATTGTTACATTATTAAATTAATCAAAAAGATGAAACAGACCTACTCTAAATTCCCAAGAGGGTTTAACCAAATGGTAAGTACTTGGTGGCACCTGATATTGCAACGTGGAGGCTGATGAGGTAATGGTATGCGACAAAGGACGGTATGTAGCGCCAATCGTTATCCAGTTTACAATTAGTATATCAGCATTAAGCGTAAATGCAAAATATGATTTTGGCGCCAAATCTCTATATCCTCCGAATCCCCAACCAATTTGAGGATGAATCAAGACTCCAATCAAAAGGTCTTCATCTCCTATCCTTAGTGCAGGTCCAAGATGTATATCAAATCTCGTCGTTCGTTTTTTATATGGATTTGACGAGTATGTGTTAAATCCATCAGTATTGTAACTGCGAAGTCCTACCCCGCCGATAATACCAATTCCAGCAATTATATCATAAAAACCTGAACATACTTGCAAATCAGCATGAATAGTTTGTCCATCCTTTTTTATAATTCCATCTGATTCTAATGTTTGAAATGGACTGTATCCGACTGTCAAAGATAGACCTGTTTGACTATAAGAAATGCTTGAAATCACTAAACCAAATATCAATACAATATATTTTTTTCTCATTTTATTCTGTTTTTTTTTATACTAATATGTTTTATTATTACTTCTCTTGTTTTACAATGAAACCCGGAATCATATTTTTTACTTTACAAATATTGACTCAGCGAAAGAGCCGCTTGTGCCAATTATTTGTTTTACACCGTTTTCCCATACTGTAGCAACTGCTCTGCCACTACCATTATCTGTTCTCCCTGCTGCATATACACTGTTATCTGATACGAAAACAGAATATACATCGGCATAGCTTGTACTATTGTTAAGTTTTTGCGCTATACCATTCTTCCATACAATAGCGCTTTTCCCCTCATAACCTCCTACATAAACATCATTGCCCGATACAAAAACAGAATATGCACAAGCGCTATTTGCACCACTTGTAAGTTTCTGTGCTATACCGTTTTCCCATACCATAGCATAACTATTTCCCCCGTTTTCCCATTCTCCTGCCACATAGACATCGTTTCCTGATACATGTACAGAATTTGCCAATGCATAAGTAGCGCTTGTAGCAAGCGTTATTGCTTTCCCATTTTCCCATACAGTAGCCAAATAACTTGAATTATCTCCCTCTTTCATTCCTGCTACATAAATATCGCTACCTGCTACATAAATTGATAGCGCGAAGGAACCTTTACTTGTACCATCTGTAAGGTCTGTTGCTATGCCATTCTTCCATATCTTAGCAAAACATTTACCACTTCCATTTTCTTCATATCCTGCTACATAAACATCACTACCTGACACAAAAATTGATTCTGCTACAGCATTCTTTGTTCCGTCTGTAAGTTCTGTTGCTATGCCATTCTTCCATACTTTAGCAACATAATTACCTCTTTCATTTTCCTCATATCCTGCTACGTAAACATCACTCCCTATTACATAAATTGATTCTGCTATAGCTTCTTTTGTGCCATCTGTAAGGGTATACAATATTGAACCATTTTTCCATACCACAGCATTATCAACATTACTTCCTGCTACATATACATCCTTCCCATCCTCTTTGATATCATCATTAGGCGTTGTTTGTTTCTTTTCGCAGGAAATAGCTGTTACTGCAAATGCTGCAATTATCACTGTGATTGTCTTGATTTTTACAAATATTTTTTTCATCTGATTTTATTTTTAATATGTGTTCTAAACTTTATAAAGTATTTACATAATTACTACTTTTCCGCACTATGAGCCAGACGGAAACCATATCTAGTAAGGTACATATCCTCCCACCCTCGATTGGGCTTTACCCGAATTACATCACGAGCAGTAACGCGACATTCCCCCGAACCAACAGCTATATTGCCGCCGCGAAGCACAGGTGTATTATAAATCGTATGTGCTTTAAGTACTACAGGATCCTGCTGAGACAAAGAAGAATACGGGGCATAGTAATCCTCGCACAATTCTCCTACATTACCGCTCATGTCATAAATCCCGAGTTCATTTTCTTTTTTCTGTCCTATAAAATGGAGACTTCTTTGTGAATTATCAAAATACCACGCCACCTCTTTTATATCATTACTTCCACTATATTTGTATCCTTTACTTTGTTTTCCTCCACGTGCCGCATATTCCCATTCTGCTTCTGTTGGCAAACGGTACTCTTTCCCTGTCATTTTATTGAGTTTTCGAAAAAATTTCCGTATTAGCCTCTGACTAAAGTAAAAATAGGCAGGAGTTACATGGTTATTAGTCCCAAATGCACGTTTCCACTCTTTCCCCATAACCTTTATCCACAGCGCTTCAGTTACCTCGTACTTTCCTATATAAAAATCGCTTAATGTTACCTGATGCGCAGGATTTTCGTATGGTTGACAATCCTCGCCCTGTTCAGAAGTACAACCCATAGTAAAGGTACCTCCTTCAACAAATACCATTTCCAGCATATTTTCTATGTCGTTTTGCTGAGCCGCAAGTGGCGCTGCCGCTATTAGCGAGCTAAATAAAAAGATAAATAGAGATTTGTGCCAACGCATAAAAACACAAATGCAAGAACGAACGATAATTGACAATGCATTATTAATAATATCTTGTGCATACGATATAAAACCTGTAAATATTATAGTCATCACTATAATATCATATTTGATATTTCTCATATTCTTTAATTTTAAACGATTACTTACTTCTGAAATTTAAATTCATCATCTGATTTTATTTTTATGGTTCTACTGAAAATTGTATGTTATTACCGTCGTAATCTCGGAGAAAACGTATATCCTAATGTTACGGAAAAATTTTTCCACGCTTGAATGCCAAGATCAATACTGCCAGGTCCAAGATACCAATTCAGTCCTGCATAAATCGGAAAATCCCACGAATGTTCATCCAAACTTAGGACATTATATGATATTCCTACTCCTATGTATGGACTTAGCTTGATTTTTTTGATTGGATAATATACCCGACTGTTAACGCCAATATCAAACATTATATCTCCGTCGCTAATACCTCCAGTTCCTGACATGGCAAGATCCCAGCAGTTTTTATACAGAAAAAAACCGCCTCGAAAAATAGCCAAAAAATAGCTATTGTCTTCTTCTATCATACCATTCAAACTTAAACCTATAAACCATGGATGTTTATTGAACCTCTCCAATTCTCGCACCGAAGATTTTGTGATTGCAATATCAGAAAAATTCCATTGGTCGGATAAAATTACTTTAGCGTTTACGAAAGTCCATAATTCTTCTTTCTCTTCATATATTACCAATAATAGACTGCTATTGTTGATTTTTGAAAAAATGTCCGTTATTATTAGCTCTTTGTTTTCCATTTTCAAAGAATCAAAACTGCCTTTAGCCCAACATATAATAGTACCGTTTTCTTGAACGTTTACCGCTTCAAAATAATTTCCGAACTTGGCTGACAGCGCATCTTTATTGACGTCAGCATCATTATTTTGTGCAATACCTGTTTGTATTATAACAAACGTGAATATAAATAAAACTATTCTTTTCATTATAAATTCCTCCTTCCTAAATAAAAACTTTTTCCTATCGAAAAACCAAAACCAGGAAATGCTTCACTCTTGAGGGGACAATACACATTAAAGAAAATATCCCAACTTGATTTCCTGCTTTTACTTACTATACTCACGCCAATTGAAGGATTCAAACTAAAGGTGTTGTTTCCTTCTCCATTAAATTGTTCGCTAAAGCCAAATCCCACAAAAAGGACGCGATACACGCGATAATAGGCTGATAAACCTAAATTAAGCGAAATCGGGTTGTCATCACTTTCGTAGTTTCCCCCAAAACCAAAATTGAGAGAGACATTGAACGAATTGGAAATAAATACCCCAACCCTTGTATTAAAAGACGCATAATCAAGTGTAAAAAGTCCGCCTGCATACAGCATCAATTGCGGGTTGTAGGTTTGTCGCTTTTTGACTTTGGGGGGATTTAATCCCTGTGTATTGGCAGCTTGGATTTGCAATAATTGCAAATGGTTTTCAAAGTCTGGCAAAGCGTTTGCCAAAGTTGTATCAGGATTTTCTTGCAATTCTGCTTGCATCAATTCAATACTTTTGTTGAGTTCCATTGCCGCTTTTTTGTATTTGAAAAGTCGTTCCCACGCCACTGATGAACTCAGATAGGGTAAATACTCATTGGTATAACCCTCTATCAATTCTTGCACGCTATGATAAAGCATGATTGACTGAAGGAACATTCCCTGCGATGCCAATTGATTGGCATGAAGATAAGCCAAATCGGCGTCAAAAATATCGGCGTCATCATATTTGTGTTTTTGCAATAATTCTTTATAGTTCCGTGCAATCCATGCCGGAGCATTGTTTGTCTCTGTCCAAAACTCCACTGCGATAGAGTCTTTTCCCATTAACGAAAACACCTGTGCAATATAAAAAGGAAAATCAGCGTCTCCTCCTATAATATTGACGCGGTCAAGATATATCATCGCTTGTCTGTGCATACCTCCCAATGCCAATGCGTAAGCATATTCTTCCAAAATGGCGACTTTGTCTTTGTCTTTGTCTTTAGTTGTTAATCGTGCATATTCCGTTATTGCCTCACTGATTTTGTCCAACTCAACATATAATTGTGCTTGCTTTTGAGATTGGGCAAACGTGGCAAATGAAAACAGGAATAAAACACAGAATAAATATTTTTCTAATTTTCTCATATAATATAGGTATTACTTTGTTTTGGCTTTGTTTATTTCTAATAATGTTATTATGGATACTACTTCGATTTCTGATCCTTTGGAAATAGCATCTGATTCTATTTTCAAGCTACGATAAGCATTGTAGACGCTATCCCTTTCCCTCACTGCTGTATTATATGCTGGTGAAGAGGTATCGCCACGTTCTTTTAACGTTCTAACTTTTTGGGAAGTTTTTTTCAATTCGTCATTGAGGTTTCCATATCTGGAACCCTGAGCTTGTAAACTTGAGTGTAGCCTCTCCGATGAGAGGGGCGCACTTGTCTCATTCATCCAAGCCCTTATATTGGGATTTTCCTTTTCTAACGCTAATCTAATCCTATCACGACTAAGTCTATCAAGAGTAGGATTATCTTTATCTACGTTTCTGAACTCTTCTACTTTTATCTCCTGATATTTATGGAACAGCTCGTGTGCCAATGCATTAATGGCTTCTTCGGGCTTTGCTTTTTTAATAGCCTCTTTATTAAATCCAATATCCTTATCAGAAGTCCCTTGTGGGTACATTCGAGCAACTGTTTCCTGAATCTCTATTTCGTCAGCCTGCAACCACTTCACACGAATATGATCTTTGATCCCAAACAATCCTACACTAAGGTATTCTGCCAAATGAGACAAATCATCTAACCTTTTTTCTATACTGTTATTATCTGTGTTATTCCAATGAGGTTCGGCAAATTTTGGAAGTACTTCTTTCTTCCAAAGGTCAATCCCAAACGAAATATGTTTTCCTCTTCCTGCTGGATCTTCTTCAATTCCTGTTGCCCTCTTATTTATATTTTCGTAATAGGCATAAAGATTCCCATTTATATTTGTATACAGAATGTTATACTTTGCATTGGAAAAACGCTTTTTCAATTCGTATCTATTGCTTGGCTGTTTACACAAATCCTCAAATGTACTCTTGGAGAGATCTGTCAATTCATGAATAATAGCATTCTCATTATGATTAAAATCAGATATCTTACCCCACATTACAGAGGGATAAATTGCTTTCATGTTTTCGATTGCTTGAAGTGTAACTTTTGAAGTACAATCCTCTCCCTCTTGCCCCGTAACGCTTTGCCCCATAACGTTTAATGATATAAGCGAAAACAGTATTATAACAATGCTTTTCATATTCATAATATATTTACTTATTCTGGTTATTCTGCAGATTTCTAAAATATTTTTCCTTTTCACTGTCAACTATTTTTTGGGCAGCTTTGCATTTTTCAGTTATACAGTCTTTATCATTCTTAATCGTTTCTACAGCATTACTCAGAGATTGCAAACGCGTAACTTCTTTTTGTAGAGCTATATTATTCTGGTCTTTTTGCAAGTTCTCTTTGGCATTTGATAAATCTGTTGATAATATAGTTGTAATGTAGTTGTCCCATTTTTGTTTTTCTTCTTCTGGATTTTTTAAATTTTTTTCAATTGCCTCTCCCCAAACTTTGAAGAGAGGATCATTGGAAGAACCATTTCCATTTTCTTCTGGTACACCCTCGGTAAATGCCTTCGGAGCATTACCCGCAGCGTTCTCAAAATTATTATTCTCTGCATCTTTCGCTGCTGCCTTTGAAACATTATCTGCAGTCCTAATATCTGGTACTGTTTGTCCTGCAAACAATTGCCCACCAGCCCCACGAGTTTGACTACCACTTGGAGTAATATTAGACCCGCCTTGTGCACCTGGACGTCCACCTGTTTTGTTTCTTATGGTATTATTCGTTGCTGCGTTTGCTGAATTGAGATGAGAATAGTCAAAATGGACGCCTAATGGTCTCCCTCCTCGCCTCGGATAATTTACGCCAGCTGCCTTTTCACGAGAGCTTATTAAATTTTTTGTTGCCTCATCGTGTTTTTTATCTCCTGTAGTGGGCAATGTTTGAGTGGGATAATTTTGACTGTTCGAATTGTTTGTAAAGCCAAAAAAATTAGATTTGTTCTCCTTCTCTTTTATCCAATCTTCGGTTCCCTGTACTTGACTGCTGGTAACCATGGGTTGAGTTGGATCGGTAAAATTTACAGCGGTTCTTCCGTCTGTAGGAGACGATGATGTTGACGTGGATTTAGGTTTACATCTGTAGGGGCAATTCTCACTATAAGATAGACTAGTTTCATCTACCTCTTGTCCCAAACTGGCACACCCCCGAATAGCTTTCTGTTTGCAAACGTCATAACGTCTCTGTAATTCACCTACTATATTCTGTGCAGACAAATTACCATACCCAAAAACAAAAAAACAGAGTATAAATAATACTTTACCGTATGTTTTTATAATTCTGTGTATTATTGACTGATATAATTTTGTTACAGCATTATTCTTGATAAAAGGCGTCACAGTAGCTACTGTAACTAAACTACTGCTACCAGCCTGATTCCGAATATTTTTTCTCATTTTTAATTTTTCTCGGTTATATCCCATCGAGCCGTCGGTTTTAATTAAAAATAAATTTTGTTTTCCTGCTCTTACGGCTTCACAGGTTTTGCCTTTATTGGTAGACAAATGGACGAGTAGACAAGTTTTTATCATAGCGTCTATTTCTCCATTTGTTTATTATATCATCTAAACTATAATTTGTTTGATTCATCATTGTTAATTTTTAATTGACATCACTTCATTTTCAAAACCGAACAGTGTATAATCCACTTGTATATTACCTGTAGTATCGGGGACGTCCTGTTTATCTCGGACACAATGAGGATAATGTTCATTCTTATTTAATAAGCACTGCCAATAACCGACAAGGTCATCTTTGTTATTGCGCAGTTTTTGACGTAATAATTGCGTCAGGACGCCGCCTACGCTAATAACCGCCGTCAGTATGGGATTGCTTACGGCGAGCGCCAAACCGACTGCTGTTGTCAAACTCTTAAATGCGACGCTGTCTATTATTTGGTCTGCGTCTATTACTCTCTGACGCAGGTCTTCATCACTTTCTATTACCCACAACTGTATCTGTAAAGTAGCGGGAATAAAGTCGCTTTGATAGATAATCAAACCTGCTTCGCCGAAGGTGAGACTTTGATTATCTTTTACTCCGTTAATTTCTATACTGTTACTTTGGGCAAATTTAGTTGCTTCTGTCTGCACGGCATCTAATAGTTTCTGTTTGCGTGC
>JAIROC010000015.1 GCA_031257735.1 Bacteroidales bacterium
TCATCCCTACGGGATTTTTTGTCGTACACTAATAATCTGATTAGGCATATTTTGCTTTCTATTCATAAAAATAACCTTTTGTCATTCTTATCTTTATTAAAGGTGGGAAACTTCAATAATTAATGTGTTAAAAAAAGATATAATGGGTATAAAAATGTTGAAGAATATCAGTTGTATTAGTTTTTTTATTACATTTGCACGATTTTTACAGGAGTTTTAATGGGATTCCGGCTCTGTGTAAAAGTCAAAATAACCAAAGCAGGTTTTTAGGAGTCCCCTGAAGAGCATAAAATGAAAAGAAACATTGTCTGTATTTTAATTTCTTTATTGTTCACAGCGGGCTGTTCTGCTCAACCGGAGAAAACTGATGTAATTTCCGTTAATCTTTCCAAGATGAACAGTCCTGTCTGCGTCATAGAGAATGTCATTCCGTTAGAAACAACAAATGATGTTCTGGTCGGTAAAAATTATACAATTCAAACAACTTCCCAGTACTACATTGTTGGAGACCATCATAAAATAATAGTTTTTTCGAAGCAGGGACAGTCAAAAACTGTACTCAGTCCGTTAGGGAATGGTCCGAATGAATTGGCTTATATTGATTTCTATTATGCCGGCGATACATCCATAATGATTATGGATATCAAAAACCGGATAATGGAATTTGATTATAACGGCCGTTTTCTAAAATCCCATCCGGTGAATGCGCTATATCGCATTTTTGCATGTTTCAATGACTTTTATCTGTTCGACAATCAAACTCCGTCAACCGCAAAAGGCAATGTTTTATCAATTGCCGGCAGAACAGGGAAAATAATAAAGGATACCATTCCCGTCATTGCTGAAGGAGTAAATTACGGTCGAAATAAATTCCAGATATTCAAAAATTATGCACTGTATTTGCCGACAATGAGTAATATTATTTACAAAATCGACAAATCGGCTAACGTGTTTCCGGCTTATCAACTGGATTTCGGCAAATACTGGCAGGACGCCAAAACATGTAACAGGGTAATTGCCGATTCAAAAGGCGATGCTTTTGCTTTATGGAAATATTTGGCAAAATATGACAGAATCGGATTTTTATCTTATTTTGATACCCGGGAATGGCTGTTTCTGAACTTCGAGAAACGGGACAGGCGTTACAACTGGTATTATAACAAAGAGAGTAAAAAACAGTATTTGCTCGAATGTGACGGAAGTTCGGTGGCTGCACTTGATATAATCGGGGTTGAGAATAACAAATTCATTGCCGTACTGGAAGCGGCAGACTATTTAAATTCGACTGTGACGCCGAAACTTGACAATTTACCGGAGGACAATAATCCTGTATTTGTAATATTCAATATAAACGAACAATAAATTAACGGCTAATGTGGGGTTGAAAATGATACAAAATTATTTACAAATAATATGGGGATATCTTGCCAAGAACAGGCTGTTTACAACCATCAATATTACAGGACTGTCTATTGCAATAGCCTCGGCATTGTATCTGTTAGTCTATGTAATACATGAATCATCGTATGATACATTTCATGAGAACGCTTCAAGGATATACAGAGTCAGTTATATCCATGGTGCAGAAGAAAAAACTAATTCTTCAAAAGTATGTCCCCCGCTGGCTTATACCCTGGAACAGGAATATCCCGAAGTGGAATATGCGGTAAGAGTGAGTTCTTATGAGAAAAGTAATATTTTCGTAGACTATAAAGATTTTTATGAAGAAAAAATCATTTATGCAGACTCGACATTCTTTAATCTATTTTCGTTTAAATTTATTGCAGGAAGCAAATCAACAGCGCTGTCTCTTCCGTATAGCGCAGTTTTAACAGAATCATTAGCGGTTAAGTTTTTTGGAAATAAAGACCCGGTTAATCAGGTTATTACAATTGGGGATGAAAAAAATCTTTACAGGATAACCGGTGTTATACAGGACTTACCGACCAATTCGCATATTAAATGCAATATGATTGTCTCTTTCAGTTCTCGCCCTGACCATAAATTGAACTGGTGGTTAAGCGCTGAATTTCATACTTATGTCATGCTTAAAAACGGAACAAATCCCAAATTATTTGAAAGGCATTTTGACGATATAACAATGAGATATGTAGCGCCTCAGTTAGAGATAACTGTAAATGTAGGAATCAGTAAACCATCTGATTGGGGATATTTTTATCTTGAACCGATTAAAAGAATTCATCTTTATTCGGAGGTAGTTGATGGTCTGGAACCAAATGGAAACTCAAAACTTATTGTAGCGTTCTTAATTATTGCGATTTTAATATTATTTTTAGCCTCAATTAATTACATTAACCTGTCAACAGCGGTTTCTGTAAATCGAGGAAAAGAGATTGGAATACTGAAAGTATTAGGCGCCGAAAAAAAGACAATTTCTATTTACTTTTTGCTCGAAACTATGTTTTTTGTTTTTATATCAATCATTCTTTCGTGCTGTTTATTATTACTTTTTGTTCCGTCGCTAAACCGGTATTTGAATATGGATTTTGGAATTACCAATTTCCTTAATTGGGGATTATTCGGTTTATTGTCAGGTATATTCTTTATTGTAAGTATTTTATCCGGTATCTATCCGGCATTGATAGCCGCGTCCTATAACCCGGTGAAGGCGCTGAAAGGAAACTTAAGCGACAAAAAAGGTGGAGGAAATACGAGAACTGTTTTAGTCGGTATACAGGTTTTGATAACGGCATTTGTGTTGACATCCTCATTATTAGTATATGAGCAAATTAACTATATCCAAAAGAGGGATTTGGGATTCGATAAGGAACATATTGTCGTTATCTCACAAGCAAATGCTTTGAAAGATAACCAGGAATCGTTTATGCAGGAAATAAAAAAATTTCCACAAATAACAGACGCTACTTTTACAAGCCAGATTCCCTGTATTGATATTGTTAATTCTGAAACATTTTTAGAGGGAAAAGATGTGTCAACCAATATGTTTCAGTTTTATGCAGACGAGGAGTTTGTGAACGTTTTTAATTTTCAAATATTATCAGGCCGTGAATTTTCAAAAGAAATGACGACAGATAAAAATGCTGTTATTATTAACGAAGCAGCGGTAAGAAGTTTGAAATTGACAAATCCCATCGGTAAACTTCTAAATCCTGCACCATCCGAAGACTGGTTTGAAATCATCGGCACATGCAAAGATTTTAACTTTAAATCATTGCATTATCATGTTGAGCCTGCAATGGTGTTTATGAATAAAGGGATACATAAATATCTGTGTCTAAAAGTTAAATTCAGGGACTTTAGTTCTTCAATAAATTTTGTTAAGGGGAAATGGAAAGATTTCATTAATAAGGATGTTCCTTTTAATTACTTTTTTCTGAATGAAAAAATAAATCATTTATATCAGCAGGAGCAAATTACGAAGCGTTTATTGTTTGTGTTTTTTATTATGATTATTGGCATCACATTCCTCGGTATTTATGGATTAGTCACATACACAACACTAAAAAGAAGAAAAGATGTGGCGGTTTATAAGGTGCTTGGCGCTGAAACTTATTATATTATTATAAAATACGTGAAAGAAATCCAAATTATTATTTTGGTTTCCTGTGTACTTTCTGTACCGGTTTCTTATTTTTTAATAAAAGAATGGTTGCAAAATTTTGCTTATCAAATAAATATCACAATGTTCAGTTTTTTGATAACCTGGGTTATTATTTCAGTGGTTGCTTTAATTTCTACTATCTTCCAGATTGTTTCCGCTGCAAATATTAAACCGGCTAAAGTTTTGAATAATGAATAAACAATTTAAATTAAAATAATTATGGTAAGAACAGAGAATTTAGTCAAAATTTTCACAACTGATGTGGTTGAAACAACAGCCCTGAACAATCTGGATATTCATATCAAAAAGGGAGAATTTGTTGCAATCACGGGTCCTTCCGGATGTGGTAAATCTACTCTCTTGAATATTTTAGGCTTGTTAGACGACCCAACAAAAGGTACATACTATTTTAATGGAGAAGATGTCTCACGATACAGTGAAACCCAACAGACAAGATTGCGTAAGGGTAATATAGGATTTATATTTCAGAATTTTCACTTAATAAATGAATTGTCTGTGTATAAGAATTTGGAATTAGCGCTTCTGTTTTTAGGAGTAGCCAAAAGCGAACGAAAAAAGATAATTCTGAACGTTTTGGAAAGAATGGATATACTGCATCGAGCCGGGCATTTTCCTCAACAATTATCCGGAGGACAACAGCAACGAGTGGCTGTTGCAAGAGCCTTGGTTACCAATCCGAAAATGATACTTGCCGATGAACCGACAGGCAATTTGGATTCTAAAAATGGCGAAGAGGTGATGCGTATGCTGGAAGAATTGAATAAAGAAGGAACTACTGTTGTTATGGTAACTCACTCTCCTTCTCATGCAAAAAGAGCGCACAGAACTATTAATCTGTTCGA